>DATHAU010000553.1:0-3760 GCA_035296545.1 Microvirga sp. | reverse complement strand
AGCGCGACCAGTTCATCGAGGCGATCAAGACCAAGATCCTGCTCGAAATCGCCAACCTCATGCCGGACCGGCCCTTGCTCCACCGCATTCAGAATATTCCGCGCGCCAATTGCCTCGCCGGCGAGATGCAGTGGCGGGAGCGCTGGAACAACTGAGTTGACCCTCCCATGACCACGCTGTCGTTGGCGCTCGTGGCTCACGACGCCAAGAAGGACGACATGGCCGAATTCGCGGCCCTGCACGAAGACCGGCTTCGCCCCTTCGCCCTCTTCGCCACGGGCACCACCGGCGCCCGGGTGATGGAGCGCTGCCCGTCCCTGTCCGTGACGCGCCTGAAGAGCGGCCCCCTGGGCGGCGACCAGCAGATCGGCGCGATGATCGCCGAGGGCAGGATCGACGCCCTGTTCTTCTTCGTCGATCCCCTGTCGCCGCACCCGCACGACGTGGACGTGAAGGCGCTCATGCGCGTGGCCCTCGTGTACAACATCCCCATGGCCCTCAACCGCGCCACCGCGGAACGGCTGATCGCATCGTTCGCAGAAGCCGGCGCATAGGGGTTTCTTACCCCGCAGCCCTCATCCTGAGGAGGTGCGTAGCACCGTCTCGAAGACCTCATCCTGAGGAGGCCGCAGGCCGTCTCGAAGGATGATCCAGAGGGCACAGGAAGCGCGGCGCTTAACCCCTCTCCCGAGTGGGAGAGGGGCAGGGGTGAGGGTGTGCGGCTTCAAGGTAAAGCGCTCACCTTTCCGCTCACAGTCGGCAGTGCTTCTCTCGGAGAGGGCCTACCCTCACCCCTAACCCTCTCCCACCCGGGAGAGGGAGTCCCGTCGCGTTTCCATCACTCCCTGGACCCTCCTTCGAGACGCCCACTGCGTGGGCTCCTCAGGATGAGGGCAGAGTTTAGGGCCGGCCTCACGTCCCCCGCGGCTTGGCCCGCCTTGTCGGCGGCGCCGACAGCGGGTCCTCCGGCCACGGGTGCTTGGGGTACTGCCCGCGCATGTCGGCCCGCACCGCCGCCCAGGAGCCGCGCCAGAACCCCGGCAGGTCGCGGGTGATCTGGATCGGGCGCTGCGCCGGGGACAGGAGATGCAGGATGAGGGGCACGCGCCCGGCCGCGATGGCGGGGTGCCTATCCATCCCGAACAGCTCCTGCACCCGAACCGCCAGAACGGGTCCCTCCTCGGCCCCGTAATCGATGGGGATCTGCGAGCCGGTCGGCACCTCCATGTGGGTCGGAGCCTCCAGGTCGAGACGCCGCTGGAGGTTCCAGGGCAGCAGCCCGCGCAGGGCCTCGCTCAGGGTATCCGGCCCGATCTCGTTCAGGCCGCTCTTTCCCACCAGGTGGGGCGCCAGCCACTCCTCCACCGCTTCGGTCAGGGCCGCGTCGGAGAGGTCCGGCCACTCCTCGCCCTCCGCCCCGCGCAGGAACATCACCCGCTCGCGCCACTGCGCCAGGGCCTTGGACCAGGGCAGGGCGTCGAGGCCCAGGGAGGCGAGGCCCGCGGCGAGCGCCCGGGCGGCCTCCTCCGTGGCCGGGACCGGCAGGGGACGCTCGCCCAGCACCAGGGCCCCATAGCGGCGCACCGCCCGCGCCCGCAGGGCCCGCGCGCCCCGGTCGAAGGAGACCTCGCGCCGCTGCTCGATATCCTGCCCCACGAGGGCCTCGATCTCGTCAGGAGAAATCGGAGCCGCCGCCAGGATGCGGGCCGAGGCGGCCGCGCCCGTCACCTCGGCAATGGCCAGATAGGGCTCCCTCGCCAGCCGCTCATGGGCCTCGAGCGCCGCCCCGCGCCCGTTGGCCATGAGATACTCCCCGGTCTTGCCCCGCGCCCGGGCGATCCGGTCCGGATAGGCGAGGGTCAGGAGCGCGCCGATGGAAAGCGCCTCTCCCCGTGAACCGGAACGGCTGCCGGCCGAGCCTCTGGCCCAGCCCTCGGCCATGCGCCGCATGTCCTCGGCCCGCCTGGAGCGGTCGCGCCGGAAGCGCTCCACGCGCTCGGCGAGATCCGCCCCATCGCCGCCGAGGCCGCGCTCCACCAGCACGGCCGCCACATCGGCCGCATCGCGGGCCTGGCCCCTTTCGCCGGCCGCCAGCACCATGCGGGCGAGGCGCGGCGGCAGGGGCAGGTCGCGCAGCCGGCGGCCTGTGTCGGTGATCCGGCCGCCCTCGTCGAGGGCGTGCAGCTGCCGGAGCAATCCCCTCGCCTCCTTCAGGGCCGGGGCGGGGGGCGGGTCGAGGAAGGCGAGGCCCGTGGGATCGGCCACCCCCCAGGCGGCGCAGTCGAGGAGGAGCGGCGCGAGGTCGGCGGAGAGGATCTCGGGGCGGGCATAGGCCTCCAGGGCTCCGGTGGCGGCCTCCTCCCACAGACGGTAGCAGATGCCCGGCTCCGTCCGGCCCGCGCGGCCCCGGCGCTGGTCGGCGGCGGCGCGGGACACGCGCACGGTTTCCAGGCGGGTGAGGCCGATGCTGGGCTCGTAGACCGGCACCCGGGCGAGCCCCGAATCGACCACCACCCGAACGCCCTCGATGGTGAGCGATGTTTCGGCGATGGAGGTGGCGAGCACGATCTTGCGGCGTCCGGGCCGGGCCGGGCCCACGGCCAGGTCCTGCTCGCCCCGGTCGAGGGCGCCGTAGAGGGGCGCGACATCCACGGCGGGATCGCCGATGCGCTCGCGCAGGAGCGTGTCCACCCGGCGAATCTCTCCCTGCCCCGGCAGAAAAACCAGGATGGAGCCGCCCTCCGCCCTTAAGGCGCGCAGCACCGCGTCCGCCACCTGCTCCTCGATGCGCCGGTTGGGATCGCGCCCGAGATAGCGGGTCTCCACCGGGTAGGCGCGGCCCTCGGATTCGATGACCGGCGACTCGCCCAGGAGCCTGGCGACCCGCGCTCCGTCGAGGGTGGCGGACATGACCAGGAGGCGCAGGTCCTCCCGCAGGCCGCCCTGCGCGTCGAGGGCCAGGGCCAGGCCGAGGTCGGCGTCCAGGGAGCGCTCGTGGAACTCGTCGAAGAGAACCGCCGCCACCCCTTCGAGGGCCGGATCGTCGAGGATCATGCGGGCGAAGACCCCCTCGGTCACCACCTCGATCCGGGTCCGGCGGCCGACCTTCGAGCCGAGGCGGACCCGCAGGCCCACGGTCTCGCCCACGGCCTCGCCCAGGGTCTGCGCCATGCGCTCTGCCGCAGCCCGCGCCGCCAGCCGCCTGGGCTCCAGCACGATGAGCTTGCCGCCCCTCGCCCAGGGCTCGTCGAGGAGCACCAGGGGCACCCGGGTGGTCTTGCCCGCGCCCGGCGGGGCGACAAGCACCGCATTGGGCCGCGCGCGCAGGCTCGCCGTCAGGTCGGACAGGACGGCGTCGATGGGAAGGGCGGTGTCGAAGGCGCGCATACCGCCTGATGGCGCATGGCGGGCCGGAGGGCAAGCCTGCTCCGATGGCCCCGGCGATTCGCGACGATGCTGTTCGTAGCCGGAGCGGAGCAAGGGGCGTGAGCCCGCCAGAAAGGGAAGCCCCTCACCCGTCGCGACACCCTCGGCTGTCATCCCGGCGCAGGCGGGGATCCATAACCGCTGACCATGAGGGTGAGAGGCGCGGCGGCATCCGCTATGCTTCGTCCTGCTTTGTCAGCGGTTATGGATCCCAGGCTCCGCTGCGCGGCCCCGGGATGACACGCGAGCCTTTCCCCTCCCCGTTGCGGGGAGGGGTAGGGGTGGGGGTGTGAGCGATAGCCTATGAAGGCTTGGTGCTCACACCCCCACCTCC
>DATHAU010000552.1:0-6651 GCA_035296545.1 Microvirga sp. | reverse complement strand
TCCATAAACGCTGACAAAGCAGGATGAAGCCAGACCGCTCCTCCATTCCTCGAAGCGTCGCGGTTATGGATCCCCGCCTGCGCGGGGATGACAGCAGAGGATGTCGCTGCGGGTGAGGGGATTCACCTCCGCTGGGCTCCGGCCGGGCCCGTCCGCAGGACCGGCGGGCGCAGCGAGCGGAGGGCGGATCGTGCGCAACCGCGTCATCCGCCCCGATCCCTGGAACCGGCGTTAGCCGGTGACGGCGTTCATGTGCGGGTAGATCTCCACCGCGCCCTCGTAGACCATCTTGATGGACACGTAGAGGATGATGGCCAGGCCCAGATAGGCGATCCAGCGGTGGCGCTGGAGCAGGCGGGCGATGTAGGAGGCGGCCAGGCCCATGAGGGCGATGGACAGGAGAAGGCCGAACATCAGGATGTAGGGATGCTCCCTCGCGGCGCCCGCCACCGCGAGCACGTTGTCGAGGGACATGGACACGTCGGCGATCACGATCTGCCAGGCGGCCTGGGAGAAGGTCTTGCGCGGGGCTCCCTCGGCGATGGAGCCGTCCTGGTTGAGGTCCGCTCCTTCGAGGGCTTCCTCCGCCGCGTGCTCCTCCTTGTGGCTCGTGCGCAGCTCGCGCCACATCTTCCAGCACACCCAAAGGAGGAGAATGCCGCCGGCCAGCAGCAGGCCCACGATCTGGAGGAGCTGGGTGGTGAGGAGCGCGAAGATGATGCGCAGCACCGTCGCCGCAATGACGCCGAGCAGGATCGCCTTGTTGCGCTGGTCCTTCGGAAGCCCCGCCGCCGCCAGGCCGATCACGATGGCGTTGTCGCCGGCAAGCGCCAGGTCGATGCCGATCACCATCAGGAAGGCCGCGACCTCGGGCGGGAAATACTGCGAAAGCTCAAACATGCGATGCCTCGTCCATCCGGTTGAAGGGCGCGCATGTGGAATGTTCGGCAAGACGGCGCTCGGCGGCAGCGGCTCCGAGCAAAGCCGGCAGGACTGCGGCGCAAAAGCCGCCGGCATGCAGGCAAAACGGTCTTTCAGAACACATCCAGGCCACCCTGGTTTGGATCCAGTCCGACATCGCCGCCCCCGGGAGGGAGCGACCAGAGGGGCCCGGCCTGGCTTAGCGGTCTCATCTAGACAACCTCCATCGGTCAATCAAGCCGTCGCGTACGGGCTTGACGGCGGGGCCCTGTTGAGAAGCTTATGGGGGAAGACGCGAGGACTTGATCCGGGCCGCGCCCTCGGGCCATATCGGATGCCCATCATACCGGGCGCGCTCAAGCATCCCGCGGGAGGTTCTCCATGTCTGCTTCTCACGACGGCCCTGGAGCCCTTGGGCGCCGTGGGCCGGTCCAGGCGCCGCAAAGCCTCATCGGCGGCTTTCTGCTGATCGCCCTCGGAGCCCTGGCCCTCTACCTGACCCGGGATCTCGACCAGGGCACCCTGAACGCCATGGGGCCGGCCATGCTGCCGCGCTGGCTCGCCGTCGCGGTCGGATTGAGCGGCCTGGCTCTCGTGGCCTTCGCCTTCGCCAAGCAGGGCGACGCCCTGGAGCGCTGGAGCCTGCGCGGGCCCGTCTTCGTCATCGGCGCCATCCTGGCCTTCGCGGTGACGATCCGGCCCTTCTCCTTCGCAGGCCTGGCCACCCCGGGGCTCGGCCTGCTCGTGGCCGGGCCGCTCGCCATCATCCTGGGCGGCTACGCCACCCCGGAGGCGCGCCTGCGCGACCTGATCATCCTGGCGCTCAGCCTCACCCCCTTCTGCATGGTGCTGTTCGGCGACCTGCTCAACCTGCCCATTCCGGTCTTCCCCCAGGCGCTGACCGGCCTGTTTCCCGCCGACTGGTCGCAGAAGGCGGTGCTCAGGGCCACCGCCGCCATCATGGCGGCGGCGGCGGTTCTGCTGCTCCTGGCGAGCCGCGGCTCCCGCCGGAGGCAAATCGACGTGGCCGACCACAGCGGGAGAATCTGATGGGTGACTTCGTCTCGAACCTCAGCCTCGGCTTCGGCGTCGCCCTGACCCCGCTCAATCTCGGGCTGGCCTTCCTGGGCTGCCTCGTCGGCACCCTGGTGGGCGTCCTGCCGGGGGTGGGGCCCATCGCCACCATCGCAATGCTGCTGCCCATCACCTTCGGGCTCGACCCCACCGGCGCGCTGATCATGCTGGCCGGCATCTACTACGGGGCGCAGTACGGCGGCTCGACCACGGCGATCCTGGTCAACATCCCCGGCGAGGCCACCTCCGTGGTCACCGCGCTCGACGGCCACCAGATGGCCCGCCAGGGCCGCGCCGGCGTGGCCCTGGGCGTGGCGGCCATCGGCTCCTTCTTCGCCGGCACGGTGGCGACCCTGGTCATCGCGGCGCTGGGCGCGCCGCTCACGCGCCTCGCCCTGGTGTTCGGCCCCACCGAGTACTTCTCGCTCATGATCATGGGCCTGGTCTTCGCGGTGGTGCTGGCGCGGGGCTCGATCCTCAAGGCGATCGCCATGATCCTGGTGGGGGTGCTGCTGTCCACCGTGGGCACCGACCTGGAGACCGGGGAGGAGCGCATGACCTTCGGCCTGCCGTTCCTGTCCGACGGCATCGACTTCGCCGTGCTGGCCATGGGCATCTTCGGCATCGCCGAGATCATGCGCAACCTCGACCACACCGAGACCCGGGACGTGGTGCGCCAGGCCATCGGCCGCCTGCTGCCCAACCGGGAGGACTTCCGGCAATCCTACAAGCCGGTGCTGCGGGGCACCGTCATCGGGGCGATCCTCGGCATCCTGCCCGGCAACGGGGCGGTGCTGGGGCCGTTTGCGTCCTACACCCTGGAGAAGAAGCTGGCCAAGGACCCCAGGCGCTTCGGGCGCGGGGCCATCGAGGGGGTGGCGGGGCCGGAGAGCGCCAACAACGCCGGCGCGCAGACCTCGTTCATCCCGCTGCTGACGCTGGGCATTCCGCCCAACGCCGTCATGGCCCTGATGGTGGGCGCCATGACGATCCACGGGATCATCCCCGGCCCGCAGGTGATGACCAAGAACCCCACCCTGTTCTGGGGCATGATCGCCTCCATGTGGGTGGGCAACCTGATGCTGCTGGTCATCAACCTGCCCCTGGTGGGCCTGTGGGTGCGCCTGCTCAAGGTGCCCTACCGGCTGATGTTCCCGGCGATCCTGATGTTCTGCTGCATCGGCATCTACTCCATCAACTCCCTGCCCACCGACGTGATGTTCATCGGGCTGTTCGGCCTGGTGGGCTACACCCTGATGAAGTTCGGGTTCGAGCCAGCCCCCATGCTGCTGGGCTTCGTGCTCGGCAAGCTCATGGAGGAGAACCTGCGCCGGGCGCTGATCATCTCCCGGGGCGAGATGGCCACCTTCGTCACGCACCCGATCAGCGCCGGGCTCCTGGCGGTGGCGGCCCTCCTGCTCATCATCGCCCTGCTCCCCTCCATACGAAAGGGGAGGGACGAGGTCTTCACCGAGTGACTTGTCTTCGGTGGGCCGGTGCCACAATGTAGGCCGATAACTTCCTAGGGAGAAAACACGTGAAAAAAATCGCATGGGCCCTTGCGGCCGTTGCCGGCTTGGCCGCTACCGGGGCGCAGGCCCAGCCCTTCCCGACGCGGCCGATCACCATGATCGTTCCCTTCGCGGCGGGCGGGCCCACCGACGTGGTCGCCCGCATCGTCGGCGACCACATGTCCCGGACCCTGGGGCAGCAGATCGTGATCGAGAACGTGGCCGGCGCCGGCGGCACCACGGGCATCACCCGGGCGTCCCAGGCCCAGGCGGACGGCTACACCATCATGATGGGCCACATGGGCACCCACGGCGCCGCCCCGGCCCTCTACCCGAAGCTGAAATACGATCCGGCCAAGGACTTCGCCCCCATCGGGCTTGCGGCCGGCACCCCCATCGTCATCGTGACCAAGAAGGACTTTCCGGCCAGCGACCTGAAGGGCTTCCTCGACCACATGAAGGCCAACGGCCAGAAGGTGAACATGGCCCATGCGGGGGTGGGCTCCGTGTCCCACTCCACCGGCATCTTCTTCAACTCGGTGATCAAGGCCAACCCCACCATGGTGGCCTATCGCGGCACGGGCCCGGCCCTGAACGACCTCATGGCCAACACGGTCGATTTCATGACCGACCAGATCGTCAACGTGGCGCCGCAGATCCAGGGCGGCAACATCAAGGCGCTCGCCATCGCCACCCCCCAGCGCTCCCCCGTGCTGCCGAACGTGCCCACCACCAAGGAAGCGGGCCTGGAAGGCTACGAGGTCAGCGCCTGGAACGCGGTCTTCGCCCCCAAGGGCACCCCTCCGGACGTGGTCAAGAAGCTCAGCGACGCCCTCAGCAAGTCCCTGGACGACGAGACCACCAAGAAGCGCCTCCTCGACCTGGGCGGCGTGGTTCCCACCGCGGCGGAGCGCACCCCGGAAGCTCTGCAGAAGCTCGTGGAGAGCGAAGTGGCCCGCTGGACCCCGGTCCTGAAGGCCGCCGGAGCCACCGCCGAGTAAGCAGGCCGAAGCTTATCCTTTCCACGCGGCGGGCCCATCGGCCCGCCGTTGCCGTTTGGGATCGCGAAACGTCAAACAAGCCTTGAAATTCGCCGCCCGGGCGATTAAACCCTGCCTCACGTGCAGCCGTAGCTCAGTTGGTTAGAGCACCAGATTGTGGATCTGGGGGTCCCCTGTTCAAGCCAGGGCGGCTGTACCACTTCAAAATCAAGCACTTTGCCCCTGCTGTGCCGGTTCCTGTCTCCTCAAAGGTAAGCTCAGGACAACCCAGAGGGTAACAGACGCTCCTCTGTGAATCAGCTGCTAACTTCCCACTGAGCCGCGAACCGGGCTGAACTGGACAAGGCGAGCGATCCGGCGTTCGCGGTTTTGTACCAGGGCGAGCTTCAGTAGCCGAAGAGGGGAACCACAGATGGACGAGAACGAACTCGATCAGCCGGCAGTCCTGATGTACTGGCCTCAAACAGAGGAGGCGGCTCAGCCTGGGATTTGGCAGCCGCAGCGGCGCTTCCCTCGGCTGCGGGATGCTATTTTGGCTGCAATGTCGGACATGCCGAACGATCAAGTCCCTTGGATCTTGACCGAAACGGGGGTGCTCAAACCAGACGACATTCGAGGCATCTTCGAGAACCTAACGGCCACGCCGTTCTAGATCGGGCCGTTCAGATATCAGGTTCCCAAGTAGCGCAACTCCTCACCAAGGTCAGCAGGAGGCCAACGGTCCCGAGTTCGCGGAGGAGTTCGCCGGCGAGATCCGGCCGGCTAGGCACTCGGGGCGTCGGCACAGGCGAAGCGGCGGGATACGAGGGCGTCCAAATGTCGATCTGCCGGATGCGGACCAGGGACGTTTATCCAGACAGCGGCTGGCCTTTGATCCCGGCGTGCGCTTCCCCTGCTTTCTCCCCACAAACGGAGACGAGCCCATGGGCAATGGTCCATGACCGTATCCCTGCCGGGCTCGGGCTATGGTGCGCCTGCCGGAGGGACGGAAACGGACAATGGCGCGGCCGGCCGGCGCGTCATTGAGGTGCACCGGCACTATCTCTCGACACGACCGGAGCGATATCCGTAAAAATGCGCCCTCATGACGGACGCTCGCGAGCCCGTTCGACATAGTGCCGGATGGTGATGCTCGGAGGCACAGCCCCATTTTTAATGCGACGCTCAAGCGAGTGAGGGGCCGCGTCTCATCCAGAAAATTGATCCGTTGCCAGGAGCCCCGTGCTGAACTGGAAGGGCCGTGATGGGGTCCAGGGCGCTGGCGAGCTGACGATTCATATAGACGTAGGACACCGGGAGAAGGATTTCATCTCCTCCGGCTCCGCCAAGCAAGTAAGCCATCAAGAGGTATTGCTCGTTGTACAACCGCTGAAGCCAGTCTCTCGGGTAGTCTCCCGGTAGAAGGATGTCATGAATGCCGTAGATGCAGCCCTCCCCAAGCGTCGGCAGAACCTCGGTGAAAAACACCGTCACGTCTGACCCCTGGAAGCTGCGGTGGCTGTTATCAATAAACAGGATATCTTCGCGACCCAGTTCCACAAACCGAGCGAGGTCAACATTCTCTAAACCGCATCGGATCACCTCATCGCAGATTGTATCGATATTTGCCCGCGGCTGCGGATCGACAGAGATGATCCTCGTTCTGAGATTGTGGTCCTGGATAGCCTTTCGAGCAAATTTGGTGGAGTTCCCCGAGCCAACCTCGAAGTAGTAGCGGGGGTTTTTCGTCGCCAGCATCCCATAGATTGAGATACCATCGAGGACAGGAAGCCAACCGTTATCCCAATAAGGGCTCGTATCGTCAGGACTGCCCGTTACGGAAATCCCCGAGAACTGATCCGCAAAGGACAGAAAACCCTCAAGAATCGTCCTGTACGATGCCTCTCCTTGGGCCAGGAGCTGGCGATAGACATTCCCCCGAGGCAGTGTATCCCAATCTCGCACATGCGGTCTGTAGGGATACTCGAACTCGACCAAGCGGCCATCCGCACGGTCCTTCGCCTGCTGCTCGAGGAGGTGGCGGATGTCGGGATCGGTGCCACGTTGCTGCCTCAGCTTTGCGAGAGCCTCACGTTGCTGTGCAACAAGGCGCTCGAGCCTTCCGTTGTCCGACGCGAACTGATCCAGTCGGTCTTGAAGTCTTC
>DATHAU010000551.1:0-7779 GCA_035296545.1 Microvirga sp. | reverse complement strand
CCTTGCCGCCGCTCTTGAAGGTGTTGCGCTGTTGCGTGACCGGCATCGGGCTTGGCTCGTCCTGTTGGGCGTGAGCGGGGGAGGCGACAACGGCCGCCCCGATCAGAAGGTTTCGTCCGGTGATCGACATGAAGGTCTGGGGTGCGGTGGAAGCAAGGGCTTTCCGGCGAAATGGGATCCGGGCCCGGGGCCTCCCAGATGGCAAAAGGTCCCAGCGTTTCGGGCCGAGGCCCCACCCCGGACGGCTAAGGATCGTTTGAGGCTCCCGCACGTTGTCGTCGAGGCTGGCGGGATCACCCCGCGGCCGAACAGAGACTGCCCGATGCGTCCCGCCCCTGTGCCTGCCCCTGCTCCCGAGACGGAGGTTCAGCCCCCCGGCGTTCCCGGCCTGTCCGGGCTGCTGACCCTGGCCGTCAGCGTCCTGGTGCTGGCCGCCCTTTATGTGGGGCAGGAGGTGTTCCTGCCGGTGGTGCTCGCCATCCTGCTCGCCTTCGTTCTCGCCCCCTTCGTCGATCTCATGCGCAAGTGGCTCGGCCGGGTGACGTCGGTGATCGTGGCGGTGCTCGTCACCCTCAGCGTCATCCTCAGCCTCGGCGGCGTCATCGGGTTTCAGCTCGCGGGTCTCGCCACGGACCTGCCCCGCTATCAGAGCACCATCCGGGACAAGGTCGGCTCCCTGCGGGAAGGGTCCCTCGGCCGCTTGCCGGAACTCCTGAAGGATTTCGGCCGCCAGTTCGACAAGGCCGTGGGCGAGACGCCGCCGGAGGCCCCCCCGGCCACAACCGGCCCCTCCGAACCTCCCGCCCCGCAGGAGCAGAAGCCGATCCCGGTGGAGGTCCATCAGCCCGACCCGACCCCTGCCCAGGTGGCGCGCAACGTGCTGCTGCCCCTGCTCGAGCCGCTTGCGACCACGGGCATCGTCTTCGTCGTCCTCGTCTTCATCCTCATGCAGCGGGAGGACCTGCGCGACCGCATGATCCGCCTGTTCGGGTCGAGCGACCTCCATCGCACGACGGCCGCCATGGACGACGCCGCGCGCCGCCTCAGCCGCTACTTCCTGATGCAGCTCGGCCTGAACGCCTCCTTCGGCGTCGTGGCCGCCATCGGCCTGTGGCTGATCGGCGTGCCGAGCCCGCTGCTGTGGGGCGTGTTCGCGGCCCTGATGCGGTTCGTCCCCTATATCGGGTCCTTCGTGGCGGCGGTGCCTCCGATCCTGCTCGCCGCCGCGGTCGATCCGGGCTGGTCCATGGCGCTCATGACCCTGGCCCTGTACCTAATCGGCGAGCCCCTCATGGGCCATGTGGTCGAGCCCGTCGTCTATGGCCAGAGCACCGGCCTCTCGCCCTTTGCGGTGGTCATGTCGGCCATTTTCTGGACCTGGGTCTGGGGGCCCGTCGGGCTTCTCATCGCAACGCCCCTGACCCTCTGCCTCGTGGTGCTGGGACGGCACGTGGAGCGCCTGGAATTTCTCGACGTGCTCCTCGGCGACAGGCCGGCCCTAACCCCGGCCGAGAACCTCTACCAGCGCATGCTGGCGGGCGATCCGGACGAGGCGCTGGATTCCGCCGAGGTCCTGCTCAAGGAGCGCTCGCTCACATCCTACTACGACGAGGTTGCCTTGAGAGGGCTCCAGCTCGCCGCCAACGACGCCACCCGCGGCGTCCTGACCGGCCGCCAGCTCGAACAGATCAGGGACGTGATCCATGACCTGGTCCAGGATCTGGTCAGCCACGACGACGTGGAGCCGGCGCCCCAGGCGACGAAGAGCGAGCCGGTGGCGTCGCCCGCCAGCGACAAGCCCGACATCAAGGCGCCGGCGGTGGTCGAGCCGATGCCGCAGCAGGACAAGATCGCCGAGCCCTGGCGGGCCGAGGGGGCGGTCATGTGCATCGCCGGACGCGGCCCCCTGGACGAGGCCGCCGCCGAGATGTTGGCGCAGCTCCTCGGCAAGCATGGGCTCGGAACCCGCCTCGTCCCGCATCAGGAGGTTTCGCGCCGGGCGATCCTCAATCTCGACATGACGGGCGTCCAGATGGTGTGCATCAGCTATCTCGAGATCAGCGGCACGCCGGCGCACCTGCGCTATCTCCTGCGGCGCCTCAAGCAGAAGGCCCCGAAGGCTCCCGTGGTGGTCGGCCTCTGGCCTGCGGAGGACGCGGTGCTGAAGAGCGAGACCATGCGCGCCACCCTGGGGGCGGATTACTACGTCTCGTCCATGCGCGACACGGTGGTGCAGTGCCTGAAGGTCGCCACCGGCGAGGAGGTTCTCCCCGGCGCGGCCACATCCGCCTCGGCCGCCCAGGCGTCGGAGCCCAAGCGGGTGCCGTTGCCGGCTTGAGTTCAGGCCGCCGCTTCCTTCAGGAAGTTCTCCGCGTAGTGGCAGGCCACCTGACGCCCGTCGAGCTCCCGCAGGGCCGGGCGCTCCACCTTGCAGCGCTCCGTCACATAGGGGCAGCGGGTCGAGAACACGCAGCCGACCGGCGGATTGAGCGGCGAGGGGAGCTCCCCTTTGAGCACGATGCGCTTGCGCTTCACCCCGGTGATGCCCGGCGTGGAGGACAGGAGCGCCTGCGTGTAGGGATGCAGGGGGCGCGCGTAGATCTTGCCTTTCGGCCCGTGCTCGACCGCGTGGCCGAGATACATGACGAGCACGTCATGGGCGATGTGCCGGACGACGCCGAGATCGTGGGAGATGAAGAGATAGGCGAGCCCCATCTCCTCCTGAAGGTCGGCGAGGAGGTTGAGCACCTGCGCCTGGATCGACACGTCGAGCGCCGAGACCGGCTCGTCCGCCACCACGAGCTTCGGGGACAGCATCAGGGCGCGGGCGATGGCGATGCGCTGGCGCTGGCCGCCGGAGAACATGTGCGGGTAGCGGCCGTAGTGCTCGGGCCGCAGGCCCACCTTCGCCATCATCGCCCGCGCCTGCTCGGTCCGCTCCGCGGAGGAGAGCTTGGTGTTGATGGCGAGCGGCTCCTCCAGGATCGCGCCCACCTTCTTGCGCGGGTTGAGGGAGCCGTAGGGATTCTGGAACACCAGCTGCACCATGCGGCGCAGCTGCGTGGCGTAGTTGGACGGAGGATTGACCGCATCGATGCCGTCCAGCGACAGCGTCCCTTCCGTGGGCTTCTCGATGAGGGTCACCATGCGGGCCAACGTGGACTTGCCGCAGCCGGACTCGCCCACCACCGCGAGCGTCTTGCCCGGCTCGATGGCGAACGAGATGCCGCCCACCGCCTGGAGGCTCGCCGGCTCCTTGAACAGGCCGCGCTTGATCTTGTAGACCTGCTTCAGGCCCTTGGCTTCGACGACGGGAGCGCTCACGACGCGGCCTCCGTTCCAACGGGATGATCATGCCGGATCTCGGCGTCCCGGTTCGGATCGCCGAGGGGATAATGGCAGCGGATATGCCCGCCGGCCCAGGGGCGCAGGTCGGGCCGCACGTTGCGGGAATGCTCCGTGGCATAGGCGCAGCGCGGGCTGAACAGGCAGCCCCTCGGGCGGTCGTAGAGCCCCGGCACCACGCCGGGAATGGTCGCCAGGCGCCCGCCTTCGCTGCGCTCGGGCAGGGCCGCCAGCAGAGCCGCCGTATAGGGGTGCTGCGGCGAGGCGAAGAGATCGGCGGCCAGGCGCTCCTCCATGATCTGGCCCGCATACATGACCATCACGCGCCTGGCGATGTCGGCCACCACGCCCATGTTGTGCGTGATCATGACGAGGCCCATGTTGCGCTCCTTCTGCAGATTCATGAGCAGGTCGAGGATCTGCGCCTGGATCGTCACGTCGAGGGCCGTGGTGGGCTCGTCGGCGATGAGCAGCTTGGGATTGCAGGCGATCGCCATGGCGATCATCACCCGCTGGTTCATGCCGCCCGAGAGCTGGTGCGGGAAGGAGGACAGGCGGCTTTCCGGAGACGGGATGCCCACCTGCCCCAGCAGCTCGACGGCCCGGCGGCGGGCCGCCTTGCGGTCCATGCCCTCGTGCAGGCGAAGGGTTTCGGTGAGCTGGAACTCGATGGTGAAGGAGGGGTTCAGGCTGGTCGTCGGCTCCTGGAAGATCATCGCCACGTCCTTGCCGGTGAGCTGGCGCCGCTCCCGGTCGGAGATGGTCAGGAGGTCGCGGCCGTTGAAGGAGAGCTTGTCCGCCTTCACGCGCCCGGGGAACGGGATGAGGCCCATGAGGGCCAGCATCGTCACGCTCTTGCCCGAGCCGGATTCGCCGACGACGCCGAGAACCTCGCCCTCGTCGAGGGTCAGGCTGACGCCGTCCACGGCGCGCATGACGCCGCCTTGGGTCGGAAATTCCACCGACAGGTTTTCGATTTCGACAAGGGCCATGATCAGCGCTTCAGTT
Source organism: Microvirga sp. (assembly GCA_035296545.1). Taxonomy (GTDB): domain Bacteria; phylum Pseudomonadota; class Alphaproteobacteria; order Rhizobiales; family Beijerinckiaceae; genus Microvirga. The sequence continues at coordinate 3,426 of DATHAU010000551.1, read as the reverse complement.
TGGGATCGAAGGCGTCGCGAAGTCCGTCGCCCAGGAGGTTGAAGGCAAGCACCGTGATGAGGATCGCCAGCCCCGGGAAGGTGACGACCCACCAGGCGCGGAGCACGAATTCGCGGGCGTCGGCCAGCATGGTGCCCCATTCGGGCGAGGGAGGCTGCGCGCCCAGCCCGAGGAACCCGAGGGCCGCCGCGTCCAGGATCGCGGTCGAGATGCCCAGCGAGGCCTGAACGATCAGGGGCGCGGTGCAGTTCGGCAGCACCTCCCGGAACATCAGGCGCGTGGTGCCGGCGCCGCTCACCCGGGCGGCGGTCACGTAATCCTTGGAGGTCTCGGTGATCACCGCCGCGCGCGCAAGGCGCACGTAATGGGGCAGGATCACCAGGGCCACCGCCAGCATGGCGTTCATGAGGCCCGGGCCCAGCACCGCCACCACCACGATGGCGAGCAGCAGGCTCGGCAGGGTGAGGATGATGTCCATCAGGCGCATGATGAAGATCTCGGTCAGGCCCCGGAAGAATCCGGCGACCAGGCCGAGCACGGTGCCGATTGCGATGGAGATCGACACCACCACGATGCCGATGAGCAGGGAGAGCCGCGCCCCATGGATCAGGCGCGAGAGGATGTCGCGTCCGATGGGGTCCGTGCCGAGGGGATAGGCGATGGAGCCGCCCTGCTGCCAGAACGGGGGCTTGAGGGCGATCGCGGTATTCGTGATGTTCGGATCGTGGGGCGCGATCACGTCCGCCAGCAGGGCGATCAGCACCACGGCCACGATGATGAAGAGCCCCGCCACGGCCCCGTGATTGCCGCTGAAATAACCCCAGAACTCGCGCAAGGGGTGGGGAGGGGTGGCCGTTGCTGCCGCGACGGCCGGAGCTTCCATGGTTTCAGCGGTCATCGCGTATGCCTGATGCGAGGATTGATGAGGCCGTAGGCGAGGTCGACGAGAAGGTTCACGCCCATCACCACGACCCCGAGCAGCAGGGCGCCGCCCTGGAGCACGGGATAGTCGCGGCGGAAGATGGCGTCGATGAGCCATTTGCCCACGCCGGGCCAGGAGAAGATGGTCTCGGTGAGGATGGCGCCCGTGAACAGCACGCCCACCTGGAGGCCGATGACGGTGACCACCGGGATGAGCGCGTTGCGCAGGGCGTGAAGGGTGACGACGCGAAAGCGGGAGAGCCCCTTCGCCTTGGCGGTGCGGATGTAGTCCTCGCCCAGAACCTCCAGCATCGCCGAGCGCGTCATGCGGGCGATGACGGCGAGCGGCACGGTGCCGAGCACGATGGTGGGCAGGATCAGGTGCCTGACCGCCGAGGCGAAGGCGCCTTCCTCGTCCGAGAGCAGCGTGTCGATCAGCAGGAAGCCCGTGGTGGGCTCGATGTAGTACAGGACGTCGATGCGGCCCGAGACAGGGGTGAGGTCGAACTGCACCGAGAAGAGCAGGATGAGGATGAGGCCCCACCAGAAGATCGGCATGGAGTAGCCGGCCAGCGAGATGCCCATCACCCCGTGATCGAAGATCGAGTTTCGCCGGATGGCCGCGATGATCCCGGCCGGCAGGCCGAGAACAAGGGCGAAGATGATCGCGCACAGGGCCAGTTCGATCGTCGCCGGAAACAGCGCCGAGAACTCGTTGATGACCGGCTCCTGGGTGATCATCGACTTGCCGAGGTCGCCCTGCAGCACCCGGGACAGGTAGATGCCGTACTGGACGAAGATGGGCTTGTCGAAGCCGTATTCCTTGCGCAGCTGCTCGTGACGGGCGGGATCGATCCCGCGTTCGCCCGCAAGGGTCTCGATGGGATCGCCCGGCACCAGGCGGATCAGGAAGAAGGCCAGCAGCGTGATCCCGAGGAAGGTCGGGATGATCAGGCTGACGCGGGTGAGGATGAAACGGATCATCGGCTCAAATGTAAAAAAGGCGGAGCGGCTCGAAAAGCCGCTCCGCCGTGGGTTGAGGGGGTGAGCTTACTTGCTGTTGATGTCCACACCATAGAAGGTGTGGCGACCGAACGGCGAGAGCTTGAAGTCCACGACCTCCTTGCGAACCGGCTTCAGCTGCACCGCGTGAGCCACGGTGAACCAGGGAGCCTGCTCCTTGAAGATCATCTGGGCCTGCTGGTAGAGCTTGGTGCGCTCGGCCTGATCGGTGGTGACCTTGGCCTTCGTGACGAGATCGTCGAAGGGCTTGTGGCACCACTTGGCGATGTTCGAGCCCGAAGCGCTCTGCGCCGAGGCGCAGCCGAGCAGGGTGTGCAGGAAGTTGTCCGGGTCGCCGTTGTCGCCCGTCCAGCCGAGCTGCGCCATCTGGTGCTCGCCGGCCTGGGCCCGCTTGCGGTACTCGCCCCACTCGAAGCTCTTGATCTCGGCCTTCACGCCGATCTTGGCGAGGTCGGCCTGCATGAGCTCGGCGATGCGGCGGGCGTTCGGGTTGTAGGGACGCTGAACCGGCATGGCCCAGAGGTCGGTTTCGAGACCGTTCGGGTAGCCGGCTTCCGCCAGGAGCTTCTTGGCGGCATCCGGGTTGTACTCGTCTTCCTTCACATTGTCGTTGTACGACCACATGGACGGCGGGATCGGGTTCTTGGCGGGAACGCCGCTGCCGAGGAACACCGCGTCGACGATGGCCTTCTTGTTGATCGCCATGTTGACGGCCTTGCGGACGCGCACGTCGTCGAAGGGCTTCTTGGTGGTCTGGTAGGCGAGATAGCCCACGTTCAGGCCGGCCTGCTCGAGGATCTGGACGTTCGGGTCCTTCTTGATGGCCTCGAGGTCGGCCGGGTTCGGATAGGGCATCACGTGGCACTCGCCCTTCTGGAGCTTGGCCCAGCGGACGGAGGCGTCAGGGGTGATCGAGAAGATGAGGTCGTCGATCTTCGCCTTGCCGGCCCAGTAGTCCGGGAACGCCTTGTAGCGGATGATCGCGTCCTTCTGGTACTGCACCAGGGAGAACGGGCCCGTGCCGATGGGATCCTGGTCGATCTTCTCGGGCGTGCCGGCCTTCAGCATGGCGTCGGCGTATTCCTTCGACTGGACGCTCGCCCATTGCATGGCGAGGTTGGCGAGGAACGGAGCCTCGGGACGGTTGAGCGTGACGCGAACGGTGTAGTCGTCCACCTTCTCGACCGTCTTCAGCAGGGCGGGCATGCCCATGTCGCTGAAGTAGGAGTGGTTGGGGCTCGTCACCTTGAAGAAGGGATTCGCTTCCTTCCACTGGCGCTCGAACATGAAGACCACGTCGTCCGCGTTCGCGGTGCGGGTGGGGGTGAAGTTCTTGTTGGAGTGCCACTTGGCGTTCTTGCGCAGATGGAAGGTGTAGACCGTGCCGTCAGCCGAAATGTCCCATTTCTCGGCGAGGCCGGGAACGACCTGCGTGCCACCCCGCTCGAAATCCACGATGTTGTCATAGATGTGCTCGTTCAC
>DATHAU010000550.1:0-3340 GCA_035296545.1 Microvirga sp. | reverse complement strand
CGCCCATCCCGACCCGGCCTCCCTGCGCCGCAAGGTCAAGCGCGCCGGATGGGAGGATGCCTTCCTCCTCAGCCTCATCGCTCATATGCGATAGCCCTGCCCACAAGGGGGAGGGGAACAGGCGTCACGCCTTGATGAGGCGGAGTCTGTGGAGCCGCGGAGCGGCGGCGCTACCCGCGGCGGGAGCCTGCGCCCAGGCCCACTTCGATCTCGAAGTCGTTCACGTTGGCGGCCGGAATCACGATGTTCTCCTCGATGATCGAGAAGGTCCCTTGCGTGTCCCCGGCCGGGATCGCCACCCCCACCGAGCGGGAGCGGTTGGCGAACACCGTGGAGCCGCGCTTGACCACGATGCGCAGCGGGGCGGCGTAGCGCCCGCCCCCGCCGCCCGCGGTCAGGAGCGCCCGGCCCTCGACGCCGATCCGCACCAGGGTGGTGCCGTCCGGCTGGCCGACGCATTCCCGCGCCATCTGGCCGAGCACGATCTGGCTGCCGCCGGTCCGCAGGGTCGAGCCGCCCTCGAATACGTCGATCTGCGGGCAGTAGACGTCCTCGATCTGCTGCGGCCTTGCGGGCGGAACCGTGGTTCCGGCCAGGAGCAGCATGTCGCCCATGCCGCCCTCCCCCGGCGCGCCGCAGCCGGCCAGGGCCGTCAGCCCGAGCGCGGCGAGAGCCCGCGCCGCCCTGGCGCTCCATCCAGCATTCATGATCATCCCCCAGGTTTCGCGTGTTATCCTGTTCTTATGGCAGAGCATCGAGCCCGGCCGCAAATCCGTTCAGCGACACGGGGATGCCGATTCCTTCCTCCGGCGTCTGGAAGACGATGAAGGTGGCCGCCTGGCCGCCCCTCAGCTGGGCGAGGAGGTTGTCGTCCATGACCACCTCGGCCACGCAGCCCGTGGCCAGGCAGCGCACGAAGCCGGCGCGGCCGATATCCGCCTGGTCGATCTTGAGGCCCAGGCCCGACGGCAGGAGGATGCCCAAGGGCGCGACCACCCGCAGCAGGCGGCTTTTGCCGTCGGCGGTTTTCAACACGATGATGACCAGGGTGACGCTCGGGCGATCCTCCGCCACCACGTTCTGCACCAGGGCGCATTGCTCGGCGGCGGCCCCGGCCGGGGTCTCGCAGCGCATCTGCCAGTCGCCGAAGGTGTTCTTGACCATGCCCTGCGCCCGGACGCCGCCGGCGGCAGCCAAGGCCGCCAGACCAACAAGGGCGGCCGCCCCGTAGCGAACCCACCGTGTCGCGCCCATCCGTTTCTCCATTCTCGAACCCCCTGCGGGGCAGCGGCCCGGGCCGCTTCGATCGTCTCTCTCCGGCCGTTCGGACCATGGCAGGGGCTCGGATGTCAAGCGAGAGCGCCGAATCGCGGCCCCAAAACGGCCTTTGGCGGTTATGACGCACAAATTGCCGCGCATGTACCGTTGCGCTTGGGCCCGTCATGTGATTTTTGACGCACATCGAAAAGGTGGTGGCGCGGCGCCCGGCACCCTATTTGGCATGTCTGAACCATCCCCTCTGCTGTCGTGGCCGGCGGCCACCTTCGTATCTAGGAGCTTTGGAACACCGATGCGGATCGAGACCCCAGGACTTCGATCGGCGATCGCCCCTTGCGTGGCGGCGGTCGCACTTGTGTTGGGCATGAGCGAGGCATGGGCCGCTGCGGGCCGTCCTTCCCCATGGGAAATGGGCATGCAGGAGATGGTGACCGAGGTCGGCCGCCAGGTGTCCAACTTCCACACCTATCTCGTGTGGCTGATCACCGCCATCTGCCTGTTCGTGCTGGCGCTCCTCCTCGTGATCATCGTGCGCTTCAACGAGAACAAGAACCCGACCCCGTCCCGGACCACCCACCACTCCCTGCTCGAGGTCGCCTGGACCATCGTGCCGGTGCTGATCCTGGTGGCGATTGCGATCCCGTCCTTCCGCCTGCTGCGCCTGCAGCTGGTTCCGCCTCCCGCCGACGTGGTGGTGAAGGTGACCGGCTATTCCTGGTACTGGGGCTACGAGTATCCGGCCGACCAGGGCGGCGGGTTCAAGTTCGACTCGAACATGATCACCGAGGCCAAGGACCTGAAGCCCGACCAGCCCCGCCTGCTCGGCGCCGACAACGCCATGGTGGTTCCGGTCAACAAGACCGTGCTGCTCCAGATCACCTCCGCCGACGTGATGCACGCCTTCGCCCTGCCGTCCTTCTCGGTCAAGATGGACGCCATCCCGGGCCGCCTGAACGAGACCTGGTTCAACGCCGACAAGGAAGGCGTCTATTACGGGCAATGCTCGGAGCTGTGCGGCAACGGCCACCCCTACATGCCCATCGAGATCCGCGTCGTGAGCGAGCAGCAATATGCCGCTTGGCTGACGGAGGCGAAGCAGAAGTTCGCTTCCACCGGCGGCTCGGCTCCCGTCAAGTTCGCGACCGCTCAGTAATCGACAGCTAAGGACCATAGAGCTCTCATCATGGCACATGCAGCTGATGCCGCTCACGCGGATCACCACGATCATCTTCCGACCTTCTGGCGCCGGTGGTTCTACTCCACGAACCACAAGGACATCGGCACCCTCTACCTGATCTTCGGGTTCACCGCCGGCATCGTCGGCGGCATCCTGTCCATCGCCATGCGCATGGAGCTCCAGGAGCCGGGCCTGCAATGGTTCTCCAACCCGCAGGCCTACAACGTCTATGTGACCGGCCACGGCCTCATCATGGTGTTCTTCCTGGTGATGCCCACCCTGATCGGCGGCTTCGGCAACTGGTTCATCCCCCTCATGATCGGCGCCCCCGACATGGCCTTCCCGCGGATGAACAACATCTCGTTCTGGCTCACCGTCGCGGGCTTCCTGCTCCTGATCTGCTCCCTCTTCGTGGAGGGCGCTCCGGGCTCGCTCGGATTCGGCGGCGGCTGGACGGTGTATCCGCCCCTCTCGACCACGGGCCATCCGGGCCCGGCGCTGGATTTCGGCATCCTGTCCCTGCACCTGGCGGGCGCGGCCTCCATCCTGGGCGCGATCAACTTCATCACCACCATCCTCAACATGCGCGCGCCGGGCATGACCCTGCACAAGATGCCGCTGTTCGCCTGGTCGATGCTGGTCACCGCGTTCCTGCTGCTCCTGGCCCTGCCGGTGCTCGCCGGCGCCATCACCATGCTGCTCACCGACCGCAACTTCGGCACCACCTTCTTCGACCCCTCGGGGGGCGGCGATCCGGTGCTCTACCAGCACCTGTTCTGGTTCTTCGGCCACCCCGAAGTGTACATCATGATCCTGCCGGCCTTCGGCATCGTCAGCCACATCATCTCCACCTTCTCCAAGAAGCCGATCTTCGGCTATCTCGGC
>DATHAU010000549.1:0-2264 GCA_035296545.1 Microvirga sp. | reverse complement strand
TTCTACACCAGCCCCGAGGTGTTCGCGGCCGACATGGAGATCATCTTCGGCCGGCACTGGATCTATGTGGGGGTCGAGCCCGACGTGCCGGAGCCCGGCGACGCCATGGTGGTGGATATCGGCTCCACCTCGGTGGCCATCGTGCGCGACGACGACATGGGGATCCGCGCCTTCCACAACGTCTGCCGCCACCGGGGCGCGCGCCTCCTGCACGACGAGAAGACCACGGTGGGCAACATCGTCTGCCGCTATCATTCCTGGACCTACGACCTCACGGGCCAGCTCATCCACGCCGACCACATGGGGCCGGACTTCGACCGCTCCTGCCACGGCTTGAAGCCGGTCCACCTGCGCTCCCTGGAAGGGCTGCTCTTCATCTGCCTCTCCGACGAGCCGCCAGCGGATTTCGACGACATGGCCCGGGTCATGGGGCCCTACATCGCGCCCCACAACGTGCGCGACACGAAGATCGCGTTCCAGTCCGACATCGTCGAGCAGGGCAACTGGAAATTCGTGATGGAGAACAACCGGGAATGCTACCATTGCTCGGGCAACCATCCCGAGCTGACGGTGCCGCTCTTCGCCTACGGCTTCGGCTTCGCGCCGGAGGAGCTGGACGAGACCGAGCGCGCCAATGCGGAGCGCTACGCCTGCATGCTCAAGGACAAGCACACGCAATGGGAGGCCGACGGCCTGCCGTCCCGGGAGGTGGAGCACCTCGACGACCGGATCACTGGCTTTCGCACCGAGCGCCTGCCGCTGGACGGGGAGGGCGAGTCCCACACCATCGACACCAAGGCGGCCTGCCGGGTCCTGCTGGGGGGCCTGACCAACGCCAAGCTGGGCGGATTGTCGTTCTGGACGCAGCCCAATTCCTGGCACCACTTCATGGGCGACCACATCGTCACCTTCTCGGCCATTCCCCTGGATGCGGAGCGCACCCTGGTGCGGACCAAGTGGCTCGTCCACAAGGACGCGGTGGAAGGCGTGGATTACGACCTGGAGCGGCTCACCGAGGTGTGGCAGGCCACCAACCTCCAGGACAGCACCCTGGTGGGCTATTGCCAGGCGGGCGTGCGCAGCCCGGCTTACGAGCCCGGGCCCTATTCGCCCAACACCGAGATGCTGGTGGAGAAGTTCTGCAACTGGTACGTCAAGCGCATGCTCGACCACCTTGGAAGCTGACATGGACAGCCGGAACGGATGGCAGGTCTCGGAGCGGCTTCTCGCCGAAGCGCCGGTCTGGGATTCCGACGCGGACGACATCCTGGTCTGCCGCGCGGTGCGGGTCGAAACGCCGGACGTGAAGACCTTCGTGCTCGCCGCTCGCGAGCCGCGCCGCTTCGCCTACAAGCCGGGCCAGTTCCTCACCTTCGAGCTGAACATCGACGGGCAGGCGGTCCACCGCTGCTACACGATCTCGGCCGCCCCGACCCGGCCGCATGCGGTCTCGATCACCGTCAAGCGCGTGCCCGGCGGGCCGGTGTCCAACTGGCTGCACGACAACCTCAAGCCCGGCTCCACCTTGAAGGCCGTGGGGCCCATGGGCGAGTTCACCCATGTGGAGCACCCGAGCGACAAATACCTGTTCCTGTCAGGCGGGAGCGGCATCACCCCGTCCATGTCCATGGCGCGCACCATCCACGATCTCGCGGAGCCAGGGGACGTGGCCTTCGTCCACAGCGCCCGCTCGCCGGAGGACATCATCTTCCGCTCCGAGCTCGAGCTGATGGCCCGGCACAACCCGCGCTTCCGCTTCGTGCCGGTCTGCGAGGGCGACTCCGCCGGCGAAGCCTGGAGCGGGTTCAAGGGGCGGCTGTCCCTTCCGATGCTCGAACTCGCCGTGCCGGATTTCCGCGACCGGGAGGCTTTCGTCTGCGGTCCCTCGCCCTACATGGCGGCGGTGCGGGAGATGTTGCGGGGGGCGGGCTACGACATGGGGCGCTACCACGAGGAGAGCTTCAACTTCGAGGAACTCCCCCTGGCCGAGCAGGAAGCCGTGATCGAGGCGGAGGAAGCCGCCGCCGAGAAGGTCTATCGCGTCGAGTTCGCCAAGACGCGGCGCGTCATCGAATGCCCCGAGGGCACGACGGTGCTGGAGGCCGCCCGCCGCGCCGGCCTGCGCCTGCCGTCCTCCTGCACCAAGGGCGTCTGCGGCACCTGCAAGTCCAAGCTGATCTCCGGCGCCGTGGACATGAAGCCCGCCGGCGGCATCCGCCCGCGGGAGATCGAGGCCGGGATGCGGCTCCTGTGCTGCTCGAAGC
>DATHAU010000548.1:0-7256 GCA_035296545.1 Microvirga sp. | reverse complement strand
CGAGCGCCAGGAGGGCGATGGCCGCGATCCCGAGGCCCTGTCCGCGCGCCTGCGATCTCGACCTGACGCCGCCGAAGACGTTTCGCACGCGGTCCAGCGAGAAAAGGTTGCGGTCCGGCACGAACTGCAATTGCGGAGTTCTCCTCGTCGCGGGAGAGCCCTTGGCGAGAAGGCTCCCTTCAGGGGAGTTCGCCTCGGGGGAGGTCGCCTTGAGGTGGGTCTTGGGCGATGCGGCGGCCCGGCGGGACCATCCGTGCAGGCGGACCTTGCCGCGGCGCAGGCGGAAGAGCGTGCCGTCGCGCCTCGGCTCGTCTGCATCCCCGGCGGAGCCGACGCTCAGCCAGTCGCGCTTGCGGATCGCCGGTTCCTCCGGAACCGAAGCCGGAGCTGCCGGCGCAGGCGCGGCCACAGGCTTCCCGGGCCGGTCGGCCGGCCGGAAGAGAGCCGGATGCGTGAGGCGCAACTCCTCGAGCAGGTCCCGGATGGTAAGAGCCGCAACCTTGCCGTCCCTCTCGACGGTTCGCGGCTGCCCGCCGGCGTCCACCACGGAAATCCGCGTTCCCTCGTCGGTGGCGGAGTAGCGCACGGATGATTCGATGATCAGCTCCAGGGGCCGCCGGGCGTCGTCCGTCGGGTTGAGCCTGCTGACCTCGGCCCGGATGGTTTCGCGCACCTGCTCCCGCATGGCTGCCCAGCTCAGGGCAGGGGCCCCATCGGCGCGGGAAGCGGGAAGGTGAGCCAACGTGCTGTCAGTCATGCCGTTTGCCTCCGGGATCAGTCGCGGTTGCGTTCCTGGCCGAGCAGGGTGCTGTGCTCCGCGACGATGATAGGCTTTTCGCCGATGAACTGCACGATGAGCTGCAGGGCTCCCGTGCCTTCCGAGCGCGTGCGACGCTCGGGATTGGCGGCGGTGAAGTCGAAGACCGCGTGCACCGTGCAGATCTCGCCGGCAGGGTTGCAGGTGACGCCCATGGATTCCGGGCGGGGCCGGTAATCGCGCTCCGGCCAGCGCTGCACGAAACGGCGCTTCTCGTTGAACAGGGCGCGCATGCTGATCGTGCGCCCGTGGAACAGGACCTGGGGCGCGTAGAACTCGGCCGTGGAGTCCAGCACCGCCTCGTTCGGGCCGGACCAGGAATTCAGGTAGTTGATCGCGAAGGACTTGGCGGCGTCGTCGCGGCTGTACCGGCTCTCGCGGGGTTCACGCGGCTGGGCCGCCACTGCCGGGGGAGCGGGCCGGACGGGCGGAGCGGCCTGGGCGGGCTGTTCCGCCTGGCGGGCAGGGGGCGGCTCCAGGGCCGGCTCGGGGGCGGGCCTCGGCTGCGCCGCCTGGGCCGGGGGAGATACAGGCTCACGCGGGGTGACGCCGGGCGGAGGCGCCGCCGTCCGGGCGGGCGGTTCGCCGGGGGAAGGGGGTTGCGGGGCCGGCGCCGGAGCGACCTGAGGAGCCGCCCCCGGCTCCGCCGGAGGATCCACCCAGGTGCGCCCCGCCTGCGCAAGGGCGCCCTGCCCCCCCAGGGAGAGCAGCGCCAGAAGCAGAGCCGTTCGTGAGACCGGAGAAGGCCAGCCAATCCGCATGTGGTTTCCCGAAGATGCCTCTCCCTGACGAAAAGGGATCACCGAGGAAAGCGGCTGAGCGGGATGAGAGTTCCATCGCGCGCCCTGCCGGGAGGGTTTCCCGGCAGGGCGCGCAGGGGACAAGGGTCGTCCCGGACCGGTTTTCGCCGATCAGAACTGCGCCAGCTCGACGGAGCCCACTCCCGAGATGCCGATGGCCTGGGCCGAAGCGCGGGAGAGGTCGATGACGCGGCCGTGGGCGTAAGGGCCCCGGTCGTTGATGCGCACCACCACCGATCGACCGGTGCTCTTGTTCATGACGCGCACCCGGGTGCCGAAGGGCAGGGTGCGGTGGGCGGCCGTGAGGGCGTTGGCGTTGAAGGTTTCTCCGCTTGCAGTCCTTCGTCCGTGAAAGCCGGGGCCGTACCAGGAGGCCCGGCCGCTCTGAACCACCCGTCCGGACCGGTTGTCCGGCTCTGCCTGGACGAAGGAGGGCGTCGCCACGCCAACGCCCAGGGTGAAGAGACTTGCGATCAGAAGCGTGACCTTGCGTTGTTCCACAATGCATTCCCTTGTTGTTGTGCAAGGGCGCGCAAGATGTTTCCCAATGGGGCCGGAATAAGACCTTCTATGAAGCTCCCCGTTTGGGAGGCACAGAAAAATTATGCACTTGCTATACTTACAAGGACTCCCGGCCGGTTCCATCTCTAGCCTCACATGATCGTGAGGATCTCTCGAAACCCTGCATTCTCCCGAATCCTGCGGGATCGCCGCGGAGCAGCGAATGCGATTCGGGCCCATTCGCCCAAGGCATGGACCAAGTGCCGCCTTTGCACTTCTCCTCCCGGCCGAAACAGAACCTTATGGAAGGCATTCGATTGCCCTCCGGGCCCGCCCCGCCAAAGCGCGAGCCTCTTTCCCGAGACGTTCATGATCTCGCGTTTTACGGCCCTGAAGGCGACGCCTCGCGGCCCATCGGCTCCGTCCCCGGTGCGGGGCATTGTGCTGATCGTATCCTCCACGGCTTTCTTCGCGGTCTCGGACGTGATCACCAAGCAGCTCACCGCCACCCTGCCGGCGGGCGAGGTGGCGTGGATGCGCTACGTCATCTTCCTGCTTCTCGTTGCTCCCGCCGTGGCCCTGAACGGAGGCGGCGCGCTGCTCCGCTCCCATCGCCCCGGTCTCCAGGTCCTGCGCGGTCTGGGCATGGTGGGATCGACGATCGCGTTCACCCATGGCCTGCGTTTCCTGCCTGTGGCCGACGCGACGGCGATCAACTTCGTCTCGCCGATCCTCATCATGGCCCTGTCCGTCCTGATCCTCGGCGAGACGGTGGGGTGGCGGCGGTGGAGCGCCGCCGCCGTGGGCTTTCTCGGGGTGATGATCGTCATGCGCCCCGGCACGGGGGCCTTCCAGCCGGCCGCCTTCCTGCCGCTTCTCGCCGCCGCCTGGGCCGGAGCCGCGGTCGCGACGCGCAAGATGAGCGGGAGCGACCACGCCCTGACCACGCTCGCCTATTCGGCCGTCGTGGGGTTTCTGGTGCTGAGCGCCCTTCTGCCGTTCGACTGGGCGACCCCGGGACCGACCGAGATCGCCCTCGGGCTCGGCATCGGGATTCTGTCGACCATCGCCCACTGGTTCGTCATCCTGGCCTACCGGCACAGCGACGCTTCGGCTCTCGCGCCGTTCTCCTACACCCAGCTCATCGCCGCCGGCGCGCTCGGCTACTTGGTCTTCGGCGCGCTGCCCGACCGCTGGACGATCCTGGGGGCCGGCATCATCGCGGCAAGCGGCCTCTACACCGTCTACCGCGCCCGCATCCGCGCTCTCGAGAAGGCATCCGCGTAGGAGGCGGGTTCCCGCGTCAGGTCCGGGAATGCACCACCCGCAGGCGCGGGCGGGCGGGACGGTTGCAGAAGTTGAGCTCGACCCAATCCTCGTCCGCCGGGCCCTCGACGAGCCGGTAGCCGAGCTGTTCCGCCAGGGCGCGGGCCTGCCCCACATTGGCGCTGGAGATCCGGCGCGTGAATTCCCCCGTGTCCTGGCTCATCAGAGCCGCCAGCATGCCGATCTCGACGCCCTGGCTGAAATCTACGCTGCGCGCCGGAAAGCGAAGCCGTGTTCCTTCGGTGAGATGAATGTGATGCATGATGAGCCCGTTCTTCCGCCATCGATCACCGGGATGATGGACTCAAAGACCCTACCGGTTGCTTAAGGCCGCAAGGTCCTGCTCACGGGCCCTGCGTCGATCCCGGGGCCTGCGGAAAACTTATGCCGGAACTGGTCTTGCAAGGCGCACGTTCTTCGTGGGTGAACGGGAGCCCCCATGGCAAAGCAGAACGAGACGGATCCGCAGCACCTTCGGGAGCTGGGCGAGATCATTGAGTCGATTCCCATCGTCGAGGAAGAGCTGAGGCTGGACAAGCGCGAGGTCGTCACCGGCAGGGTCCGGGTGCGCACCGTCGTGGACGTGGTGGAGGAGATGGCGCAGGTCTCCCTCAACCGGGAAACCGTCGAGGTCACCCGGGTGCCCGTCGACCGGGTGGTGGATGAAGCGCCCCCCATCCGCACGGAGAACGACGTCACCATCGTTCCCGTCCTGGAGGAAGTGCTCGTGGTGGAGAAGCGGCTCGTGCTCAAGGAGGAACTGCACATCCGCCGCCAGATCCGCTCGGAGGACATGCAGGTTCCGGTCCAGCTTCGCAAGCAGCGCGCCGTCGTGGAGCGCCTGCCGGGGAGCGGGGAAGGCTCCGATCGGGATCTCCCTCAGGAATAGTGTCTCCTATCACGCTCGGCGTCCGGGAACTGGCGGACGCTTCGGACATTGAGCCCGTATGCATCAATTACATACGGAGAAGTTCATGCGCCTCGTTTTCGCAACCTTGGCGGTGATGTCCGCCCTTGCCGCGACAGCTGTCGCCCAGACCACGAACCCCCAGGGGTCCGGTTCCTCGGCCACGCAGCCGATGAACAACAGCACGGGCTCGTCGAACCCGGCCGCCACCGTCAAGCCGGCCGACAGCCCGCAGAGCACCGGATCGGTCGAGCCCGGCGCGAACAGCTTCACGGAAGGTCAGGCTCGGTCCCGCATCGAGGCGCAGGGCTTCAGCAACGTCACGGACCTGCGCAAGGACGACCAGGGCATCTGGCGCGGCAAGGCCATGCGCAACGGCCAGTCCACGGGCGTCGCCATCGACTACAAGGGCACCGTGCAGGCCCAGTAAGCCTGCGGCCCCTCGCACTCTCACCAACGACCGGGGCGCCGCACGGCCGACCCCTTCATCAGGAATGGAACTGCCATGACCAACAAGACCATCACTGCCTTCTTCGAGAATTTCCAGGATGCCTCCGAAGCGGTTCGGCGCCTGGAATCGGCGGGCGTCGCCCATCGCGACATCAGCCTCGTGGCCAATAACGAGGGCGAGCGCTATTCCACGCATGCGAACCGCACCTTCGACGGCACGAATCATCACGATCACGATGCGGACGGCGCGGGCACCGGCGCTACGGTCGGCACCCTCGCGGGCGGCGGCGCAGGGCTTCTCGCAGGCCTCGGCATGCTGGCCATTCCCGGCCTCGGCCCCGTGGTGGCGGCCGGATGGCTGGTCTCGACCCTGGTGGGTGCGGGCGCCGGCGCGGCCCTGGGCGGCCTTACCGGGTCCCTGGTGGATGCAGGGGTGGACGAGAATGACGCCCATGCCTACGCGGAAGGCGTTCGCCGCGGCGGCGCGCTCGTGACCGTGCGGGCCTCCGAGTCGGAGGTGAGCCGGATCGTCGACATCCTCGACGACGAGGGCACGGTGAACTTCGACGAGCGCGCCGACACCTGGCGCTCCGAGGGCTGGACCGGCGGCATGACGGATGCCGGCGCAACGGCCACCACCTCGGCCGGCATGATGGGCACGGGCCTGTCTGATTCCATGGGCGATTCCCGCTCCACGGGCCAATCCATGGGCGCGACCGACCGCACCGCCTCGACGGGCCGCGGGGATGAAGTGATCCCGGTGGTGGAGGAGGAACTGCATGTGGGCAAGCGCGAGGTCAATCGCGGCCGCGTGCGCATCCACTCCCATGTGGTGGAGACCCCGGTGAGCGAGCAGGTGAGCCTGCGCGAGGAGCGCGTTCATGTGGAGCGCCGCGCTGCGACCGGCGACATGCGGACCGGCTCGGTCGGCAACGAGAACCTGTTCCAGGAGCGCACCATCGAGGTGGAGGAGCGCGGCGAAGAGGCCGTGGTCTCCAAGGAAGCGCGTGTGACGGAAGAGCTCGTGGTCCGCAAGGACGTGGACCAGCGCACGCAGACCGTGTCCGATACGGTGCGCAAGACCGAGGTCGAGGTCGAGGACGAGCGCACCCGGCGCATGACCGGCACCACGGACACCCCGAAGGATCGCACCTGATCCGGACGGCGTGACGGGAGATGAAGGATCGGCGCGTCCCCAGGACGCGCCGGTCTTCCCATCGAGACCAGAGACAACGCGAGGTGCAAAGATGAAGCTTCGTTCGATCGGCCTTGCGATGGCCGTCCTGACCCTGGGCTCGGCCGCATCGGCGGCGGAGCTGACCATCCCGTCGCGGGGCCAGTCCGGCCGCGCCGTGGCGAGGCTGGTGGACCAGGGCATCGGCTATTCTGTCGCTCACGAACCGGCCGGGCTCTCGCCCCGCGGCTATCGGGTGCACGTCACCTGCACCATCGACGAGAGCTTCACCCAGACCTACTGCCCGACCGCAGGCTACGTCTCCTCCTGCCCCCGCGCCAGGATCGCCTGCCGCTAGGGCGCCTCGCCCTACGGCAAAGGCCCGGGGATCCGGCGCCTGCCGCGGCCGGATTGCCGGCTGGGCGGGTCGCCAGCCTCCCTCCCAGGCGCAAAAGGGCTCCCCGGAGCCCGTTCATAAGAGGTTGCCCTCAGGCCCCTGATCGGGTAGGAGAAGACCCAGGCCCATCGCCTTGAAGCACCCGTAGCTCAGCTGGATAGAGCGTTGCCCTCCGAAGGCAAAGGTCACACGTTCGAATCGTGTCGGGTGCGCCATTCCTAACCCTCTGTATCGTCTAGGGTTTAGGTACGAAGGCAAAGCTTCCGAAACAGCACAGAAGTCCAGTCCGTCACAGCCCTGTCACAGCTGAACGGAAAACAACCTATGGCGACCATCCGCAAGCGCGGTTCATCCTGGCAAGTGCAAGTCCGTCGAGACGGCTTCCCACCCCTTACAAAGACCTTTTCTGCCAAAGCTGACGCCACTGAATGGGCGCGGGAAAAGGAACGACAAATCGACCGCATCGAGCTTCCCACCACGATTATGGACTTTAAGGGAATGACCGTTGCTGACCTTCTCAGGAGGTATGAGCAAGAGGTCACTCCAAGCAAGCGCGGCGCAAGGTTTGAGCAATGTAGGCTTCGCCAACTCTTGAGCCACGGCATAGCTAAGACTGGGCTTCACCATCTGTCCGGCGAGTCAGTGTCCCGCTACCGTGATGATCGTTTGAAGGTTGTCAAACCCGCTTCCGTTCGGCGAGAGCTAGTCATCCTCCGCCATGTCTTTGAGATAGCAAGGACTGATTGGGGCGTTCCAATCCGTGCGAACCCAGTGCATCAAATCAAGGTACCAAGTGACTCCAAACCGAGAGAGAAACGACTTGAGGATGGGGACGACGCTCGTTTGTCTAGTGCGATCAGGTCAAACTCTGCTTGGTATCTCCG
>DATHAU010000547.1:0-1966 GCA_035296545.1 Microvirga sp. | reverse complement strand
CTCCCCAAGCGGGAGAGGGTGGCGAACGAATGTGAGCCGGGAGAGGGGCTGTCCCTGTGTGGCGCCGCCCATCTCCCACCCTGCTTCGCAGGGCACCCTCTCCCGCTCTGGGGAGAGGGCAGAAAAGAGAGAAATCCCATGACCGAATTGTCCTTCCTCCATCGCTACGAGCCCGCCGCGCAGCCCGGCCGCCCGCCCCTGCTGCTGCTCCACGGCACCGGCGGCGACGAGAACGACCTGATCCCCCTGGGCCGCATGGCGGCTCCCGGCTCCGCCCTGCTCTCCCCCCGCGGCAAGGTGCTGGAAGGCGGCGCGCCGCGCTTCTTCCGCAGGCTTGCGGAGGGCGTGTTCGACGAGGCCGATGTGCGGTTCCGCGCCAACGAACTGGCGGATTTCATCGCGGAGGCGCGCGCGGCCTATGGGCTCGAGGCTCCCGTCGCGGTGGGGTTCTCCAACGGGGCCAACATCGCCGCCGCCATGCTGCTGCTGCGGCCCGACGCCCTTGCGGGGGCGGCGCTGCTGCGGGCCATGGCGCCGTTGAGCGAACAGCCGCAGGCGGACCTGTCGGGCAAGCGGGTGCTGATGATCTCGGGAGCCATGGACCCGATCATTCCGGCGGAGAATTCGGCGCGCCTCGCCCGCTCCCTTTCAGGCCTCGGGGCGGAGCTTCGGCATGAGACCCTGCCGACCGGACACGGCCTGTCGCAGACGGATGTGAGCCTTCTGCTCAGATGGCTCGCGTGAGCCAGCAGGGACTGATCTCCACACGCACCATCCTCATCCTGAGGAGCCGTCGCATGCATCTCGAAGACCTCATCCTGAGGAGGCCACGAAGTGGCCGTCTCGAAGGATGATCCAGCGGGCGCTGGAGACGCCCCGCGCCGGACGTAGTCCGGACCTTCGAGACGGTGCTTCGCTCCCCCTCAGGATGCGGCTCATGGGTGCTACGAACCGGCTTGAAGAATGCCCGTTTCGAAGAACCCTTCCATGGCGTCCTCGGCCGCCCGGATGTCGATGCCCCGGCATTCGAGCCAGGCATCGTCGTAATGGGTGCTGCGGTAGCGCTCGCCGGAATCGCACAGGAGCGTCACCACCGACCCGCTCTCGTTCCGCCGCACCATCTCGCCCACCACCTGGGCCACGGCCCAGAGGTTCGTCCCGGTCGAGCCGCCGCAGGAGCGGCCGATGCGGCGCGACAGGACCCGCGCGGCGGCGATGCTCGCCGCATCCGGCACCGCGATGGCCCGGTCGATGAGTTCGGGAACGAAGGACGGCTCGCACCGGGGCCGGCCGATGCCCTCGATCACCGACGGGGGACAGGAGACGCTGCACACCGCCCGATCCGCCAGATGGCGGTGGAACACGGAAGCCTCCGGGTCGGCGAGGCACAGCCGGGTCGGCAGGCGGCGGTAGCGGATGTAGCGCCCGAGCGTCGCCGAGGTGCCGCCGGTCCCGGCCCCCACCACGATCCAGCTCGGGATCGGGTGCTCCTCATGGGCCATCTGGCTGAAGATGGATTCGGCGATGTTGTTGTTGCCGCGCCAGTCCGTGGCCCGCTCCGCATAGGTGAACTGGTCCATGTAATGGCCGCCCAGGTCCCCGGCGAGCCGCGCGCTCTCCTGGTACATCTCGGCGGGGCTGTCCACGAAATGGCTCTCGCCGCCATAGAAGGCGATCTGGGCGATCTTTTCCGCGGAGGTGGAGCGCGGCATCACGGCGATGAAGCGCAGGCCCAGCATCCGGGCGAAATAGGCCTCCGACACGGCGGTGGATCCGCTCGACGCCTCGACGATCGTCGTGTCCGGCCCGATCCAGCCGTTGCACAGCCCGTACAGGAACAGTGACCGCGCCAGCCGGTGCTTGAGGCTGCCCGACGGGTGGGTCGATTCATCCTTGAGGTAGAGCGTAACCCCCAGCGCGGCCGGCAGCGGCACGCGTAAGAGATGCGTATCCGACGACCGGTTGA
>DATHAU010000546.1:0-5416 GCA_035296545.1 Microvirga sp. | reverse complement strand
CTAATTTCAGATCCACGGTCTATGGTCTTCCTCAATACACCCGAGCTTTCGGCTCGATGTACTGGATGTCGTTCGACATGGTGTAGGTGTGCACCGGCCGGTAATCGATGGTCACCCGGTGAGAGGTGTCGTCGAGCCAGGCCAGCGTATGCTTCATCCAGTTCTTGTCGTCGCGGTCGGAGAAATCCTCGCGGGCATGGGCGCCGCGGGATTCCTGGCGGTTGGCTGCGCCTTCCATGGTGACCACCGCCTGTCCGATCAGATTGTCGAATTCCAGGGTCTCCAGCAGGTCCGTGTTCCAGATCATGGAGCGGTCCGTGACCTTGATGTCGGATGCGCCGTTCCACACCTGGTGGATGAGCTGCTTGCCCTCCTCCAGCACCTCGCCGGTGCGGAACACCGCGCAGTTGTTCTGCATGGTCTTCTGCATCTGGAGGCGCAGCTCCGCGGTGGGCGTCGAGCCGTTGGCATGGCGGAACCGGTCGAGGCGCGAGAGCGCAAGCTCGTCCGCGCCGCTAGGCAATTCCCGGTGCCGCGCGTTCGGCTCCAAGACTTCGGCGCAGCGCAGGCCCGCCGCGCGGCCGAACACCACCAGGTCGATGAGCGAGTTGGAGCCCAGGCGGTTTGCCCCGTGCACGGACACGCAGGCCGCTTCGCCGAGCGCCATGAGGCCCGGCACCACCGTGTCCGGGTTACCGTTCTTCAGGGTCAGCACCTCGCCGTGATAGTTCGTCGGGATGCCGCCCATGTTGTAGTGCACGGTGGGCAGAACCGGGATCGGCTCCTTGGTCACGTCCACGCCCGCAAAGATCTTGGCGCTTTCCGAGATGCCCGGCAGGCGCTCGTGCAGGATCTTCGGGTCGAGATGGTCCAGGTGCAGGTAGATGTGGTCGTTGCCCTTGCCCACGCCGCGCCCGGCGCGGATCTCCATGGTCATGGCGCGGGAGACCACGTCGCGGGAGGCGAGGTCCTTGGCGGAGGGCGCATAGCGCTCCATGAAGCGCTCGCCCTCGGAATTGGTGAGGTAGCCGCCCTCGCCGCGGGCGCCCTCCGTGATGAGGCAGCCCGCGCCGTAGATGCCGGTGGGGTGGAACTGCACGAATTCCATGTCCTGCAGGGGCAGGCCGGCGCGCAGCACCATGGCGTTGCCGTCGCCGGTGCAGGTATGGGCGGAGGTGGCGGAGAAATAGGCCCGCCCGTAGCCGCCCGTGGCCAGGATCGTCATATGGGCGCGGAAGCGGTGGATCTCGCCGGTGGACTGGTTGAGCGCCACCACGCCGATGCAGCGGCCGTCGGAATCCATCATCAGGTCGAGGGCGAAATACTCGATGAAGAAGTTGGTCTGGTTGCGCACCGCCTGGCCGTAGAGGGTGTGCAGGATGGCGTGGCCCGTGCGGTCGGCGGCCGCGCAGGTGCGCTGGGCGGTGCCCTTGCCGTAATCCGTGGTCATGCCGCCGAAGGGGCGCTGGTAGATCTTGCCCTCGGTGGTGCGGGAGAAGGGAACGCCCCAGTGCTCCAGCTCGTACACGGCGGCAGGCGCGTTGCGGCAGAGATATTCGATGGCGTCCTGGTCGCCGAGCCAGTCCGATCCCTTCACGGTGTCGTACATGTGCCAGCGCCAGTCGTCCGGCCCCATGTTGCCCAGGGACGCGGAGATGCCCCCTTGAGCCGCCACCGTGTGCGAGCGGGTGGGGAACACCTTGGTGATGCAGGCGGTGCGAAGGCCCGCCTGGGAGCAGCCGACGGTGGCGCGAAGACCAGCGCCGCCCGCGCCCACCACCACCACGTCGAAGGTGTGATCGACGATCGAATAGGCCTTGCCGTTGACGGCGGCGCCGTTGGTTGCTTGAGCCATGGAAAAGTTCCTTAGAGCAGGATGCGGCCGAGGCTGACCTTGAGGATGGCGTAGATGCAGGCCACCGCGATGATCGTCGCGTAGAAGTTGTTCGCGATGACGGCGGCGATCTTGTACCCCTTGTCGTGCACGTAGTCCTCGATGATGATCTGCATGCCCAGACGCATGTGGTTCGTCACCGAGATCACCGCCAGGAGCAGGAGGATCGCCGTGAGGGGATGCGACACGATGGCGACCGCCCCCTCGTAGGAGCTGCCGGCGAGCGCCGCCACGATGATCACGAAGGAAATGATGAGCGGGACGTTCGACACCGCCGTGACCCGGTGAAGCCACCAGTGCTCGACCCCGTGCCCGGCGGCGCCGAGGCCCTTGACGCGGGCGAGCGGGGTGCGCATGGAAACGCGGGTGTCAGCCCTGTTGTCGGCCATGGATCCGGTCTCCTGCTCAGAATGCGATGAAGGCGACGGCCCAGATCAGGACCGTCAGGATGATCGAGCCGACGAGGGTGAAGCGGGCCATGTTGACCCGCTGCGCGGGCTCCATGCCGTGCCCGAAATCCCAGACCAGGTGGCGCACGCCGCCCAGCATGTGGTGCATGAGCACCCAGGTATAGCCGAAGAGCACCAGGTACCCGAGGGGCGAGCCGAAGAACCATTGCACCGACTCGAAGGCCCGCGGGCCGGAGGCAAGCGCCACGAGCCACACGGCGAAGAGCGCGATGCCCATATACAGGGCGGTGCCGGTGGCGCGATGGAAGACGGACATCGCCATGGTCCAGCTCCACCGGTAGACCTGAAGATGCGGCGACAGGGGCCTCGGGGCCAGCTTTGCCTCAGCCATGGGGTTCACTCCTCGTCGGCGACGCCCGTCGCGCCTGGTTTGGAATGGTTCGTATCGGATGCCCGGCGCCGCCGCAATGCGCCTTGCGCACAAGACGATGGCCGCCGGCAGACTTCGTCAGCCACGAAGATTGCTCCAAGCCTGCTTCCTGTGCAATTTGTAATAATTCTTACCTACCTTCGCGGATAACGAAGGACGACCCATGCATTTCGATCTCGTCGACCTGAGCCTCTTCCGCCATGTGGTCGAGGCGGGCAGCATCACCCACGGGGCGGAGCGCGCCCATCTTGCCCTGGCGGCGGCCAGCACCCGCATCCGCAACATGGAAAAATCCCTCGGCGCGCCTCTTCTCCTGCGAAGCCGCCAGGGCGTGACGCCCACCCCGGCCGGCCGAACCCTGCTCCAGCACGCCCGCACCCTGCTCGCCGGGGCGGAGCGCCTGCGGGAGGATCTCGGCTCCTTTACCGGGGGCCTGGCCGGGCAGATCCGGATCCTCTCCAACACCAATGCGCTGACGGAGTTCCTGCCCGAGGCCCTGAGCGCATTCCTGGCCGGGCACCCGCAGGTGTCCATCGACCTGGAGGAACGGCTCAGCGACGAGATCGTCGGGCTCATCGCCGAGGGGGTGGGCGACATCGGCATCGTGGCCGGCACCGTGGATACGGGGCGTCTCGAGACCTACCCGTTCCGCAGCGACCGGTTCGTGCTCGTGGTCCCGGGGGGCCATCCCCTCGCCTCCAACCGGAGCCTCCCCTTCGCGGAGGTGCTGGAGCACGATTTCGTCGGCCTCGACCGGGCGAGCGCCCTGCAGCGGTTCCTGGCCGGCAAGGCCTCGCGGGTCGGCAAGCCCCTGCGGCTGAGGGTGCAGCTGCGCAGCTTCGACGCCGTGTGCCGCATGGTGGAGGCGGGCGTGGGGCTCGGCATCGTGCCCGAGACCACCGCCCGGCGCGCCGCCCGCACCATGGCGATCATCGCCATCGACCTGGACGATCCCTGGGCCGCCCGGGACCTGACCCTGTGCATCCGCTCCCTCAAGGACTTAGCCCCCTCGGCGCGGCAATTGGTGGAGCACCTGCGCAAAGGGGCGTAGGGGATCAGGGCCCGGCGGCATCCAACGGCGGCAGCGGCAGGCCCCGGCGCAGGCAGGCGGCCTCCAGGGTGTTGCGCAGCAGGCAGGCGATGGTCATGGGACCGACCCCGCCGGGAACCGGCGTGATGGCGGCCGCCACCCCCGCGGCCTCCGCGAAGGCGACGTCACCCACCACCCGGGTCATTCCCTCGCCGGCGGCAGGGTTCGGCACCCGGTTGATGCCTACGTCGATCACGACGGCCCCAGGCTTCACCCACTCCCCGCGCACCATCTCGGGCCGTCCGACGGCGGCGACCAGGATGTCGGCCCGGCGGCAGATCTCGGGCAGGTTCCGGGTCTTGGAATGGGCGACCGTCACGGTGCAGCTCTGGCCGACGAGGAGCTGCGCCATGGGCTTGCCGACGATGTTGGAGCGCCCGACCACCACCGCATCGAGCCCGGCGAGGTCCCGGCGCACGGACCGGATCAGCAGCAGGCAGCCCAGGGGCGTGCAGGACACGAGGCCCGGCGCGCCGGTCATGAGCCTTCCGGCATTGATCGGGTGGAACCCGTCCACGTCCTTGGCCGGATCGATGGCCTCGATCACCTTCTGGGCGTCGATCTGCCGGGGCAGCGGCAGCTGCACGAGGATGCCGTCCACCGCCGGATCCCCGTTGAGCCGGGCCACCAGGCTCAGGAGCTCCGCCTCGCTCGTGGAGGCCGGCAGCCTGTGCTGGAAGGAGCGCATGCCCACCTCCACGGTCTGGCGGGCCTTGTTGGCCACGTAGAGCTGGCTGGCGGGGTCCTCCCCGACGATGACCACCGCCAGGCCCGGGGTCACGCCCTGGCGGGAAAGATCGCCCACCGCCCGGGCGATGCGGGCGCGCAGGCCCTGCGCATAGGCTTTGCCGTCGATGATCGTGGCGCTCATGGATGGGCGTGTCCTGTCAAAGCGGCGAGCGCGGCGGCCAGGGGCTCGGCCGCGCCCGCGATCGAGAATGTCTTCAGCCGGGCGGCCGCGCCCGATTCGAGGCTCACCGCCGAAGCCGGGAGCCCCAGGGCCCCGGCGAGAAGGCGCCTGACGCCCTCATTGGCCGCCCCGTCCGCGGGCGCCGCCCTGACCCGGACCTTCAGGACCGGCCTGCCGTCCGCCAGGGCCTCGACCCCGTCGATGGCGTCCCGCCCGCCCCTGGGCGTCACCCGGACGCGGAGTTCCAGGCCACCGGGCCGGATGCGCCAGGGCAGGGCCACGCCTCCCTCAGAAGGCAATGGGCATCAGGTAGTCGACGATCAGCTTCTGGATGAAGATGATCAGCAGGATGAGGATCACCGGCGAGATGTCGATGCCCCCCAGATTGGGCAGGATCCGCCGGATCGGCCTCAGGGCCGGCTCGGTGACGGCGTCCAGGAAGTTCCAGATGGAGCGAACCACGTCGTTGCGGGTGTTGACCACGTTGAAGGCCACCAGCCAGCTCAGGATCGCCGAGGCGATGATGAGGTACGTATAGAGCTGCAGGGCGATCAGAATGACTTCGAGCAGAGCGCGCATGGAGAACCTGTCGGGATCGGGCGTTGCTCATGTAACGTCCCAGGGGGCCGGGAACAACCCGCAAAAGGCCAAGGTCCGGCCCTGCCCCGACGAAAAGTCGAGC
>DATHAU010000545.1:0-1797 GCA_035296545.1 Microvirga sp. | reverse complement strand
GAGGGATCGCGGGCCGCCAAGCGCGCCGGGGGCCCGTGGTCGCTTGGACACGAGGGAGCGGAAGCGGCCCTCGACCGGGCCGATGCGATCTTCGTCATGACGGCCCATGACCGGGTGAGCCTGGAAGCCGCCAGGCCGCCCCATCAGGCGCTGGTCGATCTGCCGCCCTTCCTGGACGCACGCGAATGGCCGCAGCCCTCCGCCGCCGCCCATGAGGACGGGCCGCGCCTTCTCACCGTCGCCATGATGAGGCCCGGGGACAAGCTCGCCTCCTACCGCATCCTCGCCGCCGCCTTGGCGGAGATTCGGCACCTCCCATGGACCCTCGACATCGTTGGCGACGGCGAGGGGCGCTCCCACGTCGAGGGGCTTTTCGAGCCCTTCGCGGGGCGCGTGCGCCTTCACGGACAGGTGGAGAGCAGGGCCGGGCTCAAGGCCCTCTACGAAGGCGCGGATCTCTTCGTCTGGCCTGCGGTGAACGAAGCCTATGGCATGGTGCTGCTGGAGGCCCAGATGTTCGGCTGCCCGGTGGTGGCAGGGGCTTATGGCGGCGTCCCCAGCGTCGTGAAGGACGCCGAGACGGGCCTGCTGACCCTGCCCGGCGATGCGGCGGCCTTCGCTCGGGCCATCCATGCTCTGCTGGAGGATTCGGAGAGGCGCAACCGCCTCGGGGCTGCGGCCCGCCGCTTCATTGCCGACGAGCGCGGCCTCGATGGGGCCGCCCTGCGGTTGCGGACTGCACTGGCGCCCCTCATGCCGAACCCTGGAGCATGAGCTTGCGGGTCCTGATCGCCGTGACGCATCTGTTGGGAGCGGGACACCTCACCAGGGCCGCCGCCCTTGCGCGCGCCTTTGCGCGGGAGGGCCACGAGACCACCCTCGTGTCGGGGGGAAGCCCGACCCGGCTTAGGCAGATGGATCGGGTCGCCCTCGTGCAGCTTCCGCCCGTGCGCATCCTCGGCGCCGACTTCAGGACGCTGCTCGACGAGGCGGGCTCGCCCATCGACGGCGCTAGGCTCGACGAGCGCCGCGGCCTTCTGGTCCGAACCCTGAAGGAGGTCAGGCCCGATATTGTGGTCACGGAGCTTTTCCCCTTCGGACGCCGGGTTCTGGCAGGCGAGTTCACGGCCCTGGTCCGCGAAGCCCGCGGGCTCGACCCGCGCCCGCTGCTCCTGTGCTCGATCCGGGACATCCTGGTCGCCCCCTCCAAGCCGGAGCGGGTCGAGGAGGCCCATGGGCGCGCCCTGCGCGATTACGATGCGGTTCTGGTCCATGGGGACCCGCGGCTCATCGCCCTGGAGGCTTCCTGGCCCCTGGACGAGCGGGTCAGGCCCCTCGTCCGCTACACGGGCTATGTGGACGAGAACGAGGGTCCCGTCCCGGGGGGAGCCCGCGAGGGCATCCTGGTGTCCGGAGGATCGAGCGCGGCGAGCCTGCCGCTCTACCGCGCGGCCCTTGCGGCGGCGGAGGCGATCCGGGACCGGCCCTGGCGCGTCCTCGTCGGACCCGGGGTGACGGAGGAGGACTTCCTCGCGCTCCGGTCCGTCGCCCCCGCCCATGCGACGGTGGAGCGGGCGAGGCCCGATTTCCGCACCCTGCTGTCACGGGCCAAGGTGTCGGTCAGCCAGGCGGGCTACAACACGACCGTGGATCTCCTGCGAACCGGCGCGAGGCCGGTGCTCGTGCCCTTCGAGGCGGGTCAAGAGACCGAGCAGCGCCTGCGCGCCGAGCGCCTGAAGGCGCTCGGCCTCGCAGCGGTCCTGCCCGAGGCCGATCTGTCTCCGGGACGCCTTGCGG
>DATHAU010000544.1:0-6532 GCA_035296545.1 Microvirga sp. | reverse complement strand
GGCGATCAGATCCGATTGGACGTGCCGGAGCGCTGTCTCGAACTGCTTGTCGACGGGGACGAACTGGATCGGCGTGCTCGGGAATGGCAGCCGCCGGCCCACCTCAACGAGGAACACCGAGGCTACCGCGGCCTTTATCTCAGCGGCTTGCCTGTCATGGGGAGTTTGGCGCCTGACAACGCTGCTCTGATCCGTGGTGTCGGGTTGCTTCATACATGGCGCTCGCGGGCGGACCGGCAGTCAAGACCGCTGAACGAGCAGCCTTCGGCTGAGTTTGACCAGTCTGGCAGATGAGGGAGGTCCATCCTCACCGAAACAGAACGCCCCATGTCCTGTGCCCGAGCACGGAATCCTGCGAGCGATTCTGCGTCGATGTCGCTCTAGCAGAAGACGTTCCTTGCCCTGGCGGTCTCCTGGCAGCGCCGTCCTGTCCGGTCGAGACACATGAGTTCGGCCAGACGGTTTCTGGCCCGGTTCACCCGGCTCTGGATGGTGCCGACAGCACACTCGAGGGCTTGAGCCGCGTCCGCGTAGGTCATGCCCTTCACGCCAACGAGCAGGATAGCTTCGCGCTGCCCCTGCGGCAGCCTGGCCAGCGCCATTGCAAGATCCCTCAACATGATCCTGTCCTCGTGATCCGGAATGGCGATCATGGCGGCGGCATAGGACCCGTCGGCGTCCTCCACCTCGTGCTTAGCCCGGCGGTAGACCGAGCAGAACAGGTTCCGCATAATCGTGAAAAGCCAGGATTGCAGGTTCGTGCCCGCCTCGAACTGCTCTTGCTTGCTGATGGCTTTCAGCACCGTCTCCTGCACGAGGTCCTCGGCTTGTTCGACGCTCCGCGTGAGAGAGACTGCAAAAGGGCGTAGGGAAGGAAGGCATGCCACGACGCCTTCAAGGAAAGCCCGGTCAATTGGCTCAATTGGTGCGCGCATGACTTGACCCGCCCGGTCGACAGGGTTGGGGAGCCGAGCCTCTCACAAGAATGCGGCGACGGTCACCACCTGTTGCAGAGTTTCTCGTCCCCGTCCGTCTCGCCTCGACGCGACGTTCGCTGCCTGCGCTGCTTCCTGTGCGATGCACCGTATCGCGGATGGTCCCGGTGCGCCTCTCAACAGCCCTGCGGATCATCATCTCCTCCTGGGCTGGGATGGCCTCACGTTTCCTCAGAGCGAGGTCCAGCGATGTCCTCCTCGCCGGCAAGCGAAATCACCTGGGCAAGGCTCCTTCTCGCCCGGTTGACCCGGCTCTTGACGGTTCCAACCGCACAGCCGAGAGCCTGGGCCGCTTCCTCATAAGATAGCCCATCCGCTCCAACGAGTACGATCGCGTCACGCTGGCCCGGCGGCAGCTTGCCAAGGGCCGCCTCGAGATCCTGGATCATGATCCTGTCCTCCTGGTCCGGCATGGCGATCATCGTTGCGGCATAGGATCCGTCCACATCCTCAACCTCGCGCACAGCCTTGCGATGATCCGAGAAGAACTGGTTGCGCAGGATGGTGAAGAGCCAGGCTTGCAGACTTGTGCCGGCCTCGAACTGCTGCTGCTTGCTGATGGCTCTGAGCACCGTCTCCTGCACCAGGTCCTCGGCCTGATCGGTCGCTCGCGTCAGCGAGATGGCGAAAGATCGAAGCGAAGGAACGCTCGCCAGAATGCCGTCAATAAACGCTTGGTCGACCGGCTCGGTGCGGGCGCGGATGACTTGCGCCAGCCGAGCGAGGAGCCGCTTGAGGCCTGACGGAAGCTTGTCCTCGGCAGGGTTGCCATACCAAGCTTGGAGTTGCTGGCCGAGATGGGCCTGGATGCTCCTATCCAGGACGGCCGAGACCGGTGGGCTCATGTGCCGTCGCGGGGAGAGCCGGTCGTGCTGGATCTCGGCATTACGGTTCGACAATGTCATCACGGTTGTTCTCCGCTTGAGCAGACAACCTGCATGTGCTCGGGCCGTCATCGGCCCGACGTCAGGCATTCACGCACGACGAGTCTCTCACGACTGCCGGGTTCAGCCCGACAGGTGCGGTCACGCTTGACTCAATGATTGGTTCTGCCGGTAACAGCAGCAGATTTTTGGTCAGCGCGGCTTGGTGGCCTTGCGCAGGGTGTCCTTTACGCCGCCGCCGGCATTCTGCGTCCGGCCAGCCGCCTTCTCAGCGACTCCCTCAGCCTGGGTTTTGCGATCACCCGTGACCTTGCCGATCGCCTCCTTCACGGAGCCCTTTGCCTTCTTGGCTCCGCCTGCAACCCGATCCTTGTCCATCGTAGCCTCTGGGTTGGAGTGATGTGCACGTGACAACCGGTGCACGAGCGATACGCTCAGAGTGTTATCACACCTTCTAACCCATTCAAATCATTAATGTTCCTGTTATTTACTTTGGTTATTCTGCACTAATTGGCCTGGTCTTCCTGCCCCCTTTTTCCGCGCCTTCGGGAGCTTCGGCGCGACACCGTCGCCTCCGATGCCGCGCTCCCGCGCCCAGATCACCAGGGCGCTGCGGCGGTTGACCCCGAGCTTGTGGTACAGGGAGGCCAGGTGGTTGCGCACCGTGTTGCGGGCGAGCCGAAGCTCAACCCCGATCTCCGGGTCGCTCCTGCCGCGGCAGACGAGCGTGAGCACCTCAAGCTCCCGTGGCGTCAGGTCGGCGATGCCGGCGGCCTGGGCCGGTGACTGTCCCGGCCGGGGCGGGTGGCGCAAGGCCGCAAGCTTCTCGACCACGCCGTGGCTGAACCACGACGCGTCCGCCATGACCGCTTCGATGGCCTTGACGAGTTCTGCCTCTGAGCGTCTGCGGGCGGTGATGTCTTGGAAGGAGCACAGGATGCAGGCACGATCACTCAGGGTAATGGTCTCGGCCGACACCAGGCACTCAACTTCCTCGCCTCCTTTCCCTCGCAGATGCGCTTCGAAGTCTCTGACAGTGCCGGTTCTGGCAAGTTCCGTCTCGAAGCGGTGACTTTCCCCGCGATCAACCCAAAGGCCGAGATCCTGCGCCTGGCGTCCGACCACGTCCTGCGCCTGATAGCCCAGCACCCTCGTGAAGGCATCGTTGGCCTCGACAAGCCGATGATCGTCGGCCGTGCTGATGGTCGTAGGGACCGGGGCGAGGCGGAAGGCCTTGGCAAAGCGCTCCTCGGAATGGCGCAACGCCGTCTCGGCCTTCCGGCGCGGCTCCAGGTCGGCGAAGGTGAACAGCATACAGGGCACCTCGCCGACCTCGATCGGCTGACCTGCCACCACCACCTGACGACCGCCGGGATCGCTTGGCACCGTGAGGCAGGCTTCCATCTGCGGGATGGTCTCGCCGGCGCACAGCCTCTCAAGCGCCAGGTTCCGGCGTTCGGCGCGCTCCAGAACGTCGATCTCGTAGACGGATCGACCAAGCACATCCTCGCGCCTGTAGCCGGTAAGCTCCAGGAACCCCTCGTTCACTTTGATCAGGCGCAGGTCCGCAAGGCGACAGATGATGGCCGGCGCCGGGTTGGCCGCAAAGGTGCGCTCGAAGCGGTCCTCAGCCTCGATTTGCCCGCTGACGTCGTCAACAACGAGCACGAGACAATCGGGATTGCCCGCTCGATCGGTGATCACGAGACTGCGGATGCGGTGGGTCCGGTCGCGGTCCTGGTCGTCTTTATGAGCCACGACGACTAGAACGTCATCAAAGGCCTCGCCTGCAATGACGCGGTCGATGGGGTAGCGGCCATGGTCGATCAGATCGCTGCTTTGATGGCGCAGGATGAAATTCCTGCGGTATTCGTCCACGGTGCGTCCGAGCCCGTCAAGACTCGCGACCCCGTGCATCTCCAGCGCGGCCTCGTTGGCGTAGGTGATCGTCTGGTCCGGCTCGACCAGGATCACGCCCTCAGTTAAGCCGGCGATGATCTGCTCCAACTGTGAGTGGTCCGGGGTTGGGCGGCCCGGAGCGCCGTCGGTTTTGTGGTGAGCCTTGCCCGGGGCACCGGAAGCGGTCGCCATGGCCCTCGGATGCCGCCGATTGAGGCGATCCGTGCCTGCATCTGTCTTTGCCATTCGATAGCCCGCTCTGTGCTTCTATGCTCCTGGGCTAAACGGAACCCGAGGCGGCAGGTTTCACTGGCCCCGACCATTCGCGGCACCCCATCGCTCGGCCTCCGGCCCATCGGGCGCGATGTGCGCAGTCGGCTGAGGTAGCGGCTCCCAGGGATCGATGCATCCTGCCCTGTCGAGATCGTCGCCAACCGGGCGGATCGGAAGCCTTGGTTCGTGCCGCCGGGAGTTCACGCCGATCCGGGCTGTTCTCCATCTCCGAAGCCGCGCTCATTCCGCCGGGTGCACGAGGAGCTGACTCGATCACCAGGGGCAACAGGCCTTGCCCTTTGATGAGGATGCCACTCTCCACCGTTGCGGACCCTATCGTGACTTTCCTATGGCTTGATTATCAGCTCTCTTGGACAAGGTTCCAACGCATGAGAACGAAGGCAAGGCAATGAGTTCCAAGACGATCAGGCTGACCGGCCCCGAACTGGCCGCCGAGATTTCCGAGTTGGGCGCCGAGCTGGTCAGGCTCCAGGACCATGAGGGCAGGGACCTGCTGTGGAGTGGCGACCCAGCCGTCTGGGCTGGAAGAGCGCCCTTGCTGTTCCCCATGGTTGGCCGTGCGAAGGACGATCGTATTCGCGTTGATGGAAGAGACTACGAACTGCCAAAGCATGGCTTCGCCCGGACGTCGCAATTTTCGGTTGTCGCGCAAAGGGAGGACGGTTGCACTCTGCGCCTGGCCTCAGGGCCCGAGACCCTGACCGGCTATCCGTTCTCCTTTCGGCTCGATGTGACGTACGAGATTGCGGGCTCGGTTCTCATCAACCGGGCCGTGGTGACGAACGAGGACGCAACGGCGCTTCCCGTATCCTTCGGCTTCCACCCGGCATTCCGCTGGCCTCTGCCCTATGGAGCCGCCCGGGAGGCGCATGAGATCGTTTTCGACCAGGACGAGAGCGGCCAACCGATCCGGCGGGTTCAGGACGGGCTCATGACCCAGGTCCGCCATCCGACGCCGGTTGCCGGGACCCGGCTTCGCCTCGCCGACCACCTGTTCGTCGACGACGCCTTGATCTTCCTGTCGCCTGCAAGCCGAAGCGTCGCCTATGGGGCAGCCGGCAGTCCCGCGCTCATGGTCCGCTTTCCGGGGATGCCGCATCTTGGGATCTGGACGAAGCCCGGAGCCGGCTATGTGTGCATCGAGCCATGGCAAGGTTTCGCCAGCCCCGACGATTTCGACGGTGAGTTCGCCCAGCGCCCCGGGGTCATTTCCGTTCCTGTAGGAGGCGCGGCGACCTTCGCGATTGAAATCGCTCTCTTGCCGGGGATGCCGCGTTGATTTTTGGGCGGCAGCTTGTGGCTCTCGTCCGGGCGTGACAGGGCACGTCAGCTAAAGGCGCCATCGATCCCCGACCAGGTCGTTGCACATGTCGTCAGGGTGGGTTTCCGGTTTCCCCAGGCCTGCGCCTCGACGAGGACATGCTGCTCGGGCGTGGTCGGCACCCGTGGCGCTCCCGGGCCAGTGAGATCGGGAGTCCTGTTTCATGCGGGCCAAGCGGTGAACTTTCCACAGCAAATGCACGGACTCACCTTCACGCGAAGCAACCTGGTAGTGGTCCGGGAGCGATAACCTCTAGAGTTCAACCTTCGTGGCCAGACCGGATGTCAGGCCCTCTCCAGGCTTTGTCTCGAGGACTAACGGACATGCTGCTTCTGACAGGCTTCCTCGCGATCGGATGCGCGTGGTGCCTGACGATCGTACCTCAAGGGAGCTTTGCCTTCTGGGCTTACCTGGTTCTTGGGCTCATTGCCTCGGCTGCCGTGCTGGGCTCGATCAGTCTGTCCGTCATCGACCTCATGGACGAGGAGGATGGGCCTGCCAAGCGGGCCGCCAGAGCCGCTCTCCTGAGACTGATTGACCGGCACCTCGATACCCTGGCCAGACGCCACATCTCCCTCGTGACCATCGACCATTACGGCATTCCGGACACAAAGGCATGGGACCGGGAGCTGCGGGGCTTCATCAAGAAGGTTATCGGTCCAGCCCTCGCGGACGAGGACATAAGGCTCCTCGCTCCGGACGGCGACCTCGCCGGCGCCCTGGCCGCGCTGATTGATGAGCGCATCGGCGCCCGTTCTGCGGAGCTGGAAGCGCAGCTTGAGTTCGATCCCGACATGACGCCGGCCGAGTTCGAGCAATGGTGCGCCGCCCGTCTCGCACGCTCGGGCTGGAGGACGAGGACAGTGGGAGGCTCAGGGGATCAGGGCGCCGACGTGATCGCCGAGCGAAAGGGGCGGAGGGCGGTGATCCAATGCAAGCTCTACCAGAGCCCGGTCGGCAACAAAGCGGTGCAGGAGGCCTATGCAGCCATGACACACTACTCGGCCGACGCGGCTGCGGTGATCACGAACAGCGGTTTCACGCCCTCGGCCCGGCGCCTCTCCGCCACCACGGGTGTGGTCTTGCTCCTGCACTCGGAGATCGACCGCTTCAACGAGATGCTGGCAGCGGTCGGACCG
>DATHAU010000543.1:0-2214 GCA_035296545.1 Microvirga sp. | reverse complement strand
GTAGCGAGGTTCACCTCGTGCAGCGAGATCGACACCAGCTCCTCCTCTCTCGTCAGGATCACGGGCATGGCCTTGGGGAACCGCCCCGACTTCGGCATTGACGCCTGCGGCCAGCAACGCGAACAGGTCGAGAGTGCGGTGCGGGGCTACTCTCCCCACTTGCTCCAATTGCCGAAAAAACGACTGCTTGTGTGAGAAGCCGCACATACTGGCGCTTCTGAGCCCGTTTTGAAAGGGTATGCTCGTTAGTTTGACGGGCGATGAGAGCCGTGCTGAGGGTGCCCTGGGACATTCCCTGTCTGGAGACCACAATGTGGACGCCTTCGGATCGCGCCTTGGTCGGCGACTTTGGATCCGGTCAGGCTCTGAGCGATGACCAATATCGCTTAATTGAGCCGCTCGTTCCTCCTGCTAAGTCCGGAGGTCGGCCGCGGACAACCAACATGCGCCATTTGCTAGACGGTCTGTTCTACGTCGTGCGGACCGGTTGCCAGTGGCGCCATCTACCGCCTCCTCCGGCTTTTCCGCCGTGGTCCACGGTCTACGGTTACTTCCGCGCGTTCCTACGCCAAGGCGTATGGGAGAGTATGCGCCACCATCTCGTAACGATGCTGCGTGAGAGCGAAGGGCGGGAAGCGAGCCCGACGGCATCCATCATCGACAGCCAGAGCGTGAAAACGACGGAAAAGGGGGGGCTCGCGGGTATGATGCCGCCAAGAAGGTCAAGGGGCGCAAGCGCCATATTGCGGTCGACACGCAGGGGCTGTTGCTCGGTGTGGTCGTGCATGCGGCCAACATCCAGGATGCTGAGGGCGCATGGGATCTGCTCAAGTGTCTGAAGCCGCTCTACTGCTGGCTGCGCGTGGTATTTGCAGACAGTAGTTATGATCGCCTTGCGGTCTTGATTGCATGCTTCCTGCTCGGCTTGACACTGATCGTTGTCCGCCGCATTGCGGGCATACCTGGCTTCATCGTCTTACCGCGTAGATGGGTTGTCGAGCGAACGCTCGGCTGGCTCGGGCGATGGCGGCGGTTGTCCAAGGATTATGAGGAGTTGCCCGAGGTTTCTGAGGCGATGGTCACCTTGGCCATGATCCGCCTCATGGTTCACGGCCTCATCCACCCAAACCGAAAGCGCCTACCCGGCTCGATGAGATCGGCGGCAGCAAGCACTCGGCAGTGATGCTACCGGTAGTAATATGGATCTTTGCAGTTGTTATCCTCTTTGAACATGGCGGACTCCCGCTCCTTTCCCCAGATCTTCTTCCCAGCCCGGCGAGGGCTCTGCTGAAAATGCAAGTTGCGCTCCTCATAATACCGGTTGATTGCCGCTTTAGCATCCTCGAGCGACCCATAGTTACTGTTGTGGATGATTGCACGTGCCATGCCACTGAATACGGACTCAATCACATTTAGAAACTGTGCTCCAGCAGGAAGTGGTGCTGTTTCAACAAGTGGCCAGCATTTGGATAAAGCTGTCGTATTGTGTTCTGTCATGTGCTCCCAGAGACGCTTTGAAATATGCCATGAAGCTGCATCCCATGACAGATAGAGCTTTCGGAAATGCGCATATTGCTCCACCAGAAGATCCATCATTCGGATCATCTCAGCTGTATTCTTGGCCTCGCTATAAACGTGGGTGACTTGGTTCGTTGAAAGTTCCAGGGCAGCGGTCAGGATCAAGCTGCCTTTCGAACGCTGCCACTGCGGTACCACCCGCTGTTCGCCTGGCGGCATCAAGGACCTGCCACCTTTCACCTTCACCGCGAACGGACCGAATTCATCTATGGAAAAGAAGGCCTCATCAGAAGATAGATGAGACAAGATGGAACGTATATGTGCCAATTTTCGAGCATAATCAGGATCTTTTGACGTCAAGACAGCTCGTGCTTTCCGCCAGCGGTACCCAGCTTGCTTCGTAATCCTCCGGATGACTTGGGGGCACACAGAGCAACCCTGGGGGCGCAGCACTCGTACTACAGCCTGTTCGCGCTTGAACGGTTTGTGACTACAGGCGTTTTGCTCCTCTTGGGAGGGGACGAGCCATGCTGACGGACACGCAATGGGCGCTGTTGGAGCCGCTGATCGAGGCATGCAGGCCCAAAGGCAAGACCCCGCCTCAGGACCTGCGCCGCACGATGGCGGCGATCCTCTGGCGGCACCAGAACGGGGCCAAGTGGCGCGCCGTCCCCTCTGACCTCGGCCCGTGGTCGC
>DATHAU010000542.1:0-4537 GCA_035296545.1 Microvirga sp. | reverse complement strand
GGGGACGGCCATGAACCTTTACGCCATCAGGGCCATCTACCTGTTCGAGATGGCCCGCACCTGGCGCACGGTGATGCAGAGCATCGCCTCGCCCGTGCTGTCCACCTCGCTCTATTTCATCGTCTTCGGCTCGGCCATCGGCTCGCGCATGGCGCAGATCGACGGGGTGAGCTACGGCGCGTTCATCGTGCCGGGGCTGATCATGCTGTCCATCCTGACGGAAAGCATCTCCAACGCCTCCTTCGGCATCTACATGCCCAAATTCACCGGCACCATCTACGAGATCCTCTCGGCCCCGGTCTCGGCCTTCGAGACGGTGGTGGGCTATGTGGGGGCGGCCGCCAGCAAGTCGGTGATCATCGGCCTGATCATCCTGGTCACGGCCCGGCTCTTCGTGGACTTCACCATCGTCCACCCCTTATGGATGATCGCCTTCCTGGTGCTGACCTGCGTGACCTTCAGCCTCTTCGGCTTCATCATCGGCATCTGGGCGGACAGCTTCCAGAAGCTGCAGATCGTGCCCCTGATGATCGTGACGCCCCTGGCCTTTCTCGGCGGCAGCTTCTACTCGATCAACATGCTGCCGCCGTTCTGGCAGACCCTCGCCCTGTTCAACCCGGTGGTGTACCTGGTGAGCGGCTTCCGCTGGAGCTTCTACGGCGTCTCGGACGTGGGCGTCGGCGTGAGCCTGGCCATGACCTTCGCGTTCATGCTGATCTGCCTCGCGGCGGTCTGGTGGATCCTGCGCACGGGCTATCGGATCAAGGCCTGATCCGCCGGGTCACGCCGCCTGTCCCGACAGCCTTGCCCTGGCGCGCTCCGGGCCGATGAGCGGCAGGAGCGCCGCCAGTTCGGGACCGTGATCCAGGCCGGTGAGCGCGAGGCGCAAGGGCATGAACAGCGCCTTGCCCTTCGCGCCGGTCCTGGCCTTCACGGCTTCCGTCCAGGCTTTCCAGGTCGTCGCATCCCAGGGCTCGCCCGGCAGGGCTTCCATGGCGGCGTCAATGAAGGCCCGGTCGTCGATGACGGGCGTCACCGGACCCTGCACCACCCGGGCCCATTCCGCCGCATCCCGAACCTTGACGAGGTTGCCGCGCACGGCAAGCCAGAAGGCCTCGCCCGCATCCGCCCCCAGGGCCGCCAGCCGTTCGCGCGCGGCCTCATAGGGCATGTCGTGGATGAGCCGCGCGTTCAGGTGCTCCAGCTCCTGCTCGTCGAACCGGGCAGGCGCGCGGGAGATGTGGGAGAAATCGATGAGGCGGGCGAGTTCGTCCAGATCCGCCACGGGCCGAACCGCTTCCGCCGAGCCCACGAGAACCGCCAGGGAGGCCACCGCCTGGGGTTCGAGGCCCGCATCCCGCAGGCCCTTGACGGACAGGTGGCCGAGGCGCTTGGACAGGCCCTCGCCGCTCGCGGTGATCAGCAGGGAGTGATGGGCGAAGGCCGGGATCGAGGCCCCGAGAGCCTCGAAGATCTGGATCTGCACCGCCGTGTTGGTCACATGATCCTCGCCTCGGATCACATGGGTGACCCTCAGGTCGATATCGTCCACCACGGACGGCAGGGTGTAGAGGTAGGTGCCGTCCTCGCGCACAAGCACGGGATCGGACAGGGAGCTGCAATCCACGTGGCACTCGCCGCGCACGAGGTCGTTCCACGCCACATTGGTAGGGTCGAGGCGGAAGCGCCAGTGGGGCCGGCGCCCCTCGGCTTCAAGCGCCGCCCGCTCCGCCTCCGAAAGCTTGAGGGCGGCGCGGTCGTAGATCGGCGGCAGGCCGCGGGCGAGCTGGCGCTTGCGGCGGAATTCCAGCTCCTCCGGGGTCTCGTAGCAGGCATAGAGACGGCCGACCGCCTTCAGCTTCCCGGCCGCATCGCCATAGAGATCGAACCGCTCCGACTGGCGCACGATCATATGGGGCGGAATGCCGAGCCAGCGCAGATCCGTCTCGATGGACTCCGCATATTCCTTCTTCGAGCGCCCGAGATCCGTATCGTCGAAGCGCAGGATGAACACGCCCCCTTCCCGCCGCGCGAAGAGCGCGTTGAGGAAGGCGACGCGGGTGTTGCCGATATGGATGTGCCCGGTGGGCGACGGGGCGAAGCGGACGATGGGCTTTGACATGGGAAACCCTATGGCGAAGGCAGCCGGGCGGCGCAAGGGGTGTATGCTTCCCTCCCCGCAAGGGAAGAAGGCTCTACACGTCCAGCGACCCGGTGCGCGGCTTGCCCATGGCGCGCTCCAGGGCCTCGTCGTTCCGGTGGGCGACCAGCCCTTGGTCCCGGAACCGGTTCACGATGGGATAGCGGCGGTCGCGGCCGAAATTCTTGCGGGTCACCTTCACGCCCGGAGCGGACTGGCGGCGCTTGTACTCGGCGATGTAGAGCAGGCGCTCCACCTTCCTGACGATCTCCATGTCGTAGCCCTTGGCCACGATCTCGGAGACGCGCAGCTCCTCTTCCACAAGGCCGCGCAGGATCTCGTCCAGGTCCTCGTAAGGGGGCAGGGAGTCCTGATCCTTCTGGCCCTCCCGCAACTCGGCGGTGGGAGCCTTGGTGAGGATGTTCTCGGGGATCACGATCCCGTCCGGCCCCAGGGCCCCTTTCGGCTTCCAGCGGTTGCGCAGGGCCGACAGCGAAAAGACCTCCATCTTGTAGAGGTCCTTGATCGGGTTGAAGCCGCCGTTCATGTCCCCGTAGATGGTGGCGTAGCCCACGGACATTTCCGACTTGTTGCCGGTGGTCACCACCATGGAGCCGAACTTGTTGGAGATCGCCATGAGGATGGTGCCGCGGGCGCGGCTCTGGAGGTTCTCCTCCGTGATGTCCCGGGGCCTGCCCCTGAACAGGGGCTCCAGGGAGGCCTCGAAGCCTTCCACCGGGTCGGCGATGGGCAGGATGTCGTAGCGCACGCCCAGCGCCTTGGCGCAGTCCTCCGCGTCCTTGAGGGACTCGCCCGAGGTGTAGCGGTAGGGCAGCATCACGCAATGGACCCGGTCGGGGCCGAGGGCGTCCACCGCCATGGCGGCGCAGATGGCGGAGTCGATGCCGCCGGACAGGCCCAGCACCACGCCGGGAAAGCGGTTCTTCTCCACGTAGTCGCGCAGCCCGAGCATGCAGGCGGCGTAATCGGCTTGCCTGCCCTCCTCGATGCTGGCGAGCGGAGCGGCCCGGCACACCCAGCCCTCGTCGCCCTTCTCCCAGGTGGTCAGGGCGATGGTCTCCTCGTAGGCCGGGAGCTGGCAGGCGAGCGAGCAATCCGCGTTCAGCACGAAGGACGCGCCGTCGAAGACCAGCTCGTCCTGGCCGCCGACCTGGTTCAGGTAGACCAGCGGCAGGCCCGACTCGGTCACCCGGGCGGCCGCGATGTTGAACCGCTCCTCGGTCTTGCCGCGATGGTAGGGCGAGCCGTTGGGAACCAGGAGGATCTCGGCTCCCGTCTCGGCCAGGCACTCCACCACGTCCCCGCCCCAGATGTCCTCGCAGATCGGAACCCCGATCCGGGTGCCGCGGAAGCTGACGGGACCCGGCAGGGGGCCGGAATCGAAGTTCCGCTTCTCGTCGAACACGTCGTAATTGGGCAGGTCGACCTTGAAGCGGATGGACACCGCCCCGTTGTCCAGCAGCGCATAGGCGTTGTAGAGGGCCTCGCCCTCCCGCCAGGGCAGCCCGATCAGCATTCCCGGCCCGCCATCGGCGGTCTCGCGGGCGAGCCGTTCCAGGGCGGCGCGGCAGGAATCCTGGAAGGCGGGCTTCAGGACCAGGTCCTCGGCCGGGTAGCCGGCGAGGAACTGCTCCGCGAACATGACGAGATCGGCCCCCATCCGGGCCGCCTCCGCGCGGGCGTCACGCGCCTTCTGCTCGTTGCCGGCCACGTCGCCGACGATGGGGTTGAGCTGCGCGAGAGCGATCTTGAGGGTTTTCTGAGCCATGGCACCTGGAGAATTAGCGCGAAGCCCTGTCGGCAGCAATGGATCGCCGGCTGTTCCGCTCCCTCTTGTGGAGTGACACAGGCCCCCTTCCCCCTCCCTGAGGACTGCATAGGGAGGCAGTTCCCCGTGATTCGCACAGCAATTCCGGAGAGGTGGAGTCGATCCTTAGACGTTATCCAGGGATTCAACTGACGAAACGAGAGCGAAAGAACGAGGTCCGAGGAAGCTGAGCCTCCTCTTTAGATACGTAACTATGTAATGTATGTAGGGGTATAGAGCGATGAAACCAGGAGCGGCCTGTGAAAGGCTTCAAAAACGTCTCGCCGGAAGAGTTTGCGCGTATTCTTGACGATGCTCCTTTGTCGCCTGTCTTCAGGTCCGAGTTCACGCGCTACGAGCCGTCATATTTTGAGGGTTGGTTCGGACCTGACTGCATGGTTCACGAGGGCGATCTGACAGTATCGGGAGATTTCACTGCGCCTGGGTTCTACACGCTGATCATCGGAAATCTTGTTGTCGGTGGGCATCTCAGCCTCGACAATCCTTATGATAAAGGGTTTGAGGAAGGGGGCTTGTTCGTCGTCGTTGGCGACGTT
Source organism: Microvirga sp. (assembly GCA_035296545.1). GTDB lineage: Bacteria > Pseudomonadota > Alphaproteobacteria > Rhizobiales > Beijerinckiaceae > Microvirga. Next base: position 12 of record DATHAU010000542.1, on the reverse strand, counting down.
CGATGCCGCTCG
>DATHAU010000541.1:0-12143 GCA_035296545.1 Microvirga sp. | reverse complement strand
GCCCGGCCTCTACGAGCGCACCCTGACCATGAACGGCGTGTCCAAGTCCTACGCCATGACCGGCTGGCGCATCGGCTATGCCGGGGGCCCCGAGCACCTCATCAAGGCCATGGATTTCGTGCAGGGCCAGCAGACCTCCGGGGCCAGTTCCATCGCCCAATGGGCTGCGGTGGAGGCCCTCGACGGCCCGCAGGACCACCTGCTGCGGTTCAAGAAGGCCTTCGAGGAGCGCCGCGACCTCGTGGTCTCCATGCTGAACCAGACCAAGTATCTCAAGTGCCCCACCCCCGAGGGCGCGTTCTACGTCTATCCGTCCTGCGCCGAGGCCATCGGCAGGACCGCGCCCTCCGGCAAGGTCATCGAGACGGACGAGGATTTCGTCTCCGAGCTGCTGGAGCAGGAGGGCGTCGCCGCGGTCCATGGCTCGGCCTTCGGGCTCGGCCCCAACTTCCGCATCTCCTACGCCACCTCCGCCGCGGCCCTGGAGGATGCCTGCCACCGCATCCAGCGCTTCTGCGGCTCCTTGAGATGACCGGCCTGCCTCGGACCTTCCACCCGGACCCCGAGGCGGCGCCCTACCGCGTCGATCAGCAATCCGCCTACCGGGTGAAGTCGGACTTTAGGGTCGACTTCACCAACGGGGGTTACGTGGAGGCGAGGGACTTCATCCTCGACATCGAGGGCGACGGCGTCTCGCCCGAACGCCTGGCCGAGATGATCGTCTCGTCCATGAACCTCCTGCGGGCTGGTCCCGTGACCATCCTGGCCATGAGGGTGGTCTGCCGCGGCGAGCACCAGGATTCCACGCCAGCGGCGGTGCCTTAGCCATCCTGCGCAAGAGCGGGTCAAGGCGGCCTGCCCACCTTGACGAATCTAATGGCTGCCAGTACTTTTCGGCCTGTGCATACAGTCATCCAGACACCTACTTTTTTGGCGGATGCCGAGGGGGCCTGCCTGGATGATGATGAGCTTTCCGAGATCGTCACCGCGATTGCGGCCGATCCTATGGCAGGTGACGTCATTCCCGGCACGGGAGGCGCCCGCAAGATCCGCTTCGGCCGCAAGGGCAGAGGCAAGTCGGGTGGTTATAGGGTCATCACCTATTTTGCGGCCCGCGATGTGCCCGTATTCCTCTTGGCGTTGGTGGATAAGGGTCAGCGAGCGGACATCAGTCAGGCGGACAGGAATGCCCTTCGCCATATCCTCGGCTCCCTTGCGGACGAATATCGGGCAAGTGTCCGCCGAACGGCCCGGAGGGCTCGTAAGTGAACGTCGGTGTCTGCAGGTGGGAGAAGGAACAATGACAACACTGGGAAAGCGGTTGATCAAATCAGCCGAAGAGGCTCAGGCGATCGTAAGAGGAGAGGCCGATCCCACCACATATCGGGTGCTAGTCCCCTCCGATGTCGACGTGAAAGCCATTCGACGAGGGATGAAGTTGACTCAAGCGCAGTTCGCGGCGCGCTATGGCTTCCCTCTTGGCACCCTCAGGGATTGGGAGCAGGGGAAGAGCAAGCCGGACACGTCTGCCCGTGCCTACCTGCTGGTCATCTTGAAAGAGCCTAAAGCCGTCGAACGTGCATTGCATACAGCCTGACGGGCGAGTTGCCGCGCCCTCTCCGTGAGGGCCCAAGGGGAAGACTCATCCCGATGGAACGGGGCTCCCGCCAAGCCGTTGACCGCTAAGCTTGACCAAGCCCAGGAGACCACCATGCTTCGCGCCGCTTTCCCCGTTGCCCTTCTCGCTCTTGCGGCCTCCGTCGGGATCACCCCGGCTCAGGCCCAGAACCGGGTTCGCGCCGGCGTCCTGTCCTGCAGCGTATCCGCTGGCGTCGGTCTCATCGTCACATCGCAGAAAACGACCCTGTGCACCTTCAATCCCAGGCGGGGCCGGAGCGAGCGCTACGTCGGCGTGATCCGCCGGTTCGGCCTTGATGTGGGCGCCACGCAGAGGGGCATCCTCACATGGGCCGTCCTCTCGGAGGGCAGCGTCGCGCCCGGTTCCCTGGCGGGCAGCTATGTGGGCGCGGCGGCCGAAGCGACCGTGGGCGCAGGGATCGGCGCCAATGTTCTCCTGGGCGGCTCGAACCGGACCATCGCCCTTCAGCCCCTCTCGGTCAGCGGCCAGACCGGCTTGAACTTCGCCCTCGGCGTCGGCGATTTCGAGCTGCGCTCGGCCCGCTGAGCCCCACCTCCAGGTCGGGTATGCCGCCGGCGGCCGAGCCACGCTCGGCCGTTTCCTTTTGCGCGAATGCCTCTTGCCAACCCTTCCCAGGAGGCAGAGCATCCCATCAAAGGCAGCCGTCAAGAGCGCGATCAAGGGGGCAAGGGAAGGAGACTTTCATGGCACCCAACGGCAGAGGAGCGGGGGGCCCGCGATGCATTGCCATCGTCGGCCCATTCCAGAGCGGCAAGACCACTCTCCTGGAGGCGATCCTGGAGCGGACCGGCGCGGTGTCCCGGGCGGGCCGGGTCGCCGACGGCGACAGCGTGGGCGACGGCAGCGCGGAGGCCCGCGCCCACGGCATGAGCATCGAGCCCAACGTGGCCACGGTGGATTTCCTCGGCGACACCATGACCTTCGTCGATTGCCCCGGCTCGACGGAATTCCTGCACGAGATGCGCAACGTCATGCCCGCCTGCGACGCGGCGGTGGTGGTGTGCGAGGCGGACGAGCGCAAGATCCCGGCCCTCGAAGTGACCCTGCGGGAGCTGGAGGAGGCCGGCGTGCCCCGCTTCCTCTTCATCAACAAGATCGACACTGCGACCCGGCGCATCCGCGAGACCCTGGCCCTGCTGCAGCGCGCCTCGCGCACGCCGCTCCTCCTGCGCCAGATCCCGATCTGGCGGGACGGCATCGCGGTGGGCTTCATCGATCTCGCCCTGGAGCGCGCCTTCATCTACCGCGAGCATGCCCCGAGCGAGGTGGTGGACCTGCCGGACGGGGAGGACATCCGCGAGCGCGAGGCCCGCTACGCCATGCTCGAGCGCCTCGCCGACTACGACGACGAATTGATGGAGGACCTGATCTCCGAGATCGAGCCCCCGAGGGACCTGGTGTTCGACGACCTCGCGCGGGAGCTCAAGGAGAGCCATGTGGTGCCGGTGCTCATCGGCGCGGCCGAGCGCGGCAACGGGGTCACGCGCCTTCTCAAGGCCCTGCGCCATGAGGCTCCCACCGTCGCCGAGACCCGGGCGCGGCTCGGCGTTGCCGAGGACGGCCCGCCCCTGGCTCAGGTGATGAAGACCCTGCACATGGGGCAGGGCGGCAAGCTGTCCGTGGCCCGGGTGCTGCGGGGCGCGTTCCGCGAAGGCGACACCGTGGTCGGCTCCCGCGGGGCGGAGGCCCGGATCGGCAGCCTGCTCCAGCTTCTCGGCGGCGCCACCACCCGGGTGGGCGAGGCGAAGACCGGCGCGACCTTGGGCTTCGGCAGGCTGGAAGGCATCGCGACCGCGGACAGCTTCGCCACCGGCAAGGCCCGTCCCGAGGCCGTCCTGTCCTCCGCGCCTCCCGAGCCGGTCTATGCGGTGGCGCTCAGGGTCAGGGACCGCAAGGACGACGTGCGCCTCTCCAGCGCCCTCTCCAAGCTCACGGAGGAGGACCCCTCCCTCCTGGTGGACAGCCGCCCCGAGATCGGGGAAATCCGGCTGCTCGGGCAAGGCGAGATGCACCTGCGGGTGGCGGTGGAAAAGCTCTCCAGCCGCTTCCAGGTCGGGGTGGAGACCGGAAAGCCGAAGGTCGCCTATTGCGAGACGATCCGCCTGCCGGCCGCGGCCCGGGGCCGGCATCGCAAGCAGTCCGGCGGGCACGGTCAGTTCGGCGACGTGATGATCGAGGTCCAGCCGCTGCCCCGCGGCGAGGGCTTCGCCTTCCAGGACCGGATCACCGGCGGCGTGGTTCCGCGCCAGTACATTCCCTCGGTGGAGACGGGCGTGCGGGACGCCCTCAAGTGCGGCCCCCTCGGCTATCCCGTGGTCGATCTCGCGGTCGCCCTGACGGACGGCTCCTACCATACGGTGGATTCCTCCGACGCGGCTTTCCAGGCCGCGGCAAGGCTTGCCCTGGCGGAGGCCCTGCCGAAGGCCAAGCCCGTGCTGCTGGAGCCCATTCTCTCGGTGGAGATCACCATCCCGTCCGAGGCCCTGTCCAAGGCCACGGGCCTCGTGACCGCCCGGCGCGGGCAGATCCTGGGCTATGACGGACGGCCCGGCTGGACCGGCTGGGACGTGCTCAGCGCGACCATTCCGGAATCGGAGATCGGCGGCCTCATCGTCGAACTGCGCTCGGTCACCGCCGGGGTGGGCACCTTCTCGACCCGGTTCGACCACATGGCGGAGTTGAGCGGCCGCCCGGCCGAAATGGTGCTCCAGAAGGCCCATTGAGATCCTGTGCGGCCGGTCCCATGCGGGGCCGGCTGCACCTTAGTATCAAGACCATCGACAAAACCTCTCTTCCGCGCCAATTTAAGCTTCACCGGAGACGCCATCTCCCATGAAGCAACCACGCCTCGAAGCGGTAGGACAACAATGAACGCCACCACACAACCGGCTGCGCTCAAAGGCGCGGCGGGCGCCCCCACAGCCAAGCCCTGGCTCGATTCGTATCCCGCGAACATCCCCCACACCATCGACGAGGGCAGGATCGGAACCCTCGTCGACATCTTTCGCGCCGCCGTCGCCGAATACCCGAACCGGCCCGCCGTGGAGAGCTTCGGCAAGCGGATGACCTATGCCGAGCTGGGACGCGCCGCCGACGCGGTGGCGGCGTGGCTTCAGGGGCAGGGGCTCCAGAGGGGCGACCGGGTCGCCATCATGCTGCCCAACGTGATGGCCTATCCGGCCATCCTGTACGGCATTCAGCTGGCGGGCGGCACGGTGGTCAACGTCAACCCGCTCTACACGCCCCGGGAGCTGACGCACCAGCTCAAGGATTCCGGAGCGCGCTTCCTCTTCGTGCTCGAAAACTTCGCCGCGGTGGTGGAGGAATCCCTGACCTCCCTCAAGCTGGATCGGGTCGTCCTCGTGACGCCGGGGGATCTGCTCGGGCTGAAGGGCGCCATCGTCAATCTGGTGTCGCGCTACCTGAAGAAGGCGGTCAGGCCCTACCGCCTGCCCGAAGCCCTCTCCTTCAAGAGCGTCATCGCCGAGGGAGCCGAGAGGCGGCTGCAGCCGGTCACGGTCTCGCCCGACGACATCGCCTTCCTGCAATATACCGGCGGCACGACCGGGGTCGCCAAGGGCGCGGTCCTGCTCCAGCGCAACGTGACCGCCAACGTTCTGCAGAGCGAGGCCTGGATGCGGCCGTTCTTCGGCGAGCGCCAGGACCATGTGATGGTCACGGCGCTGCCCCTCTATCACATCTTCGGCCTCACGGTCTGCTCGCTCCTGATGACGAAGATCGGCGGCTGCCAGCTGCTGATCGCCAATCCGCGCGACATCAAGGGCTTCGTCGCGACCCTGAAGAAGAGCCGCATCACGCTCATGTCCGGGGTCAACACCCTCTACAACGCCCTGGCCCATGCGCCGGGCATCAGGGAGGTGGATTTCTCCCAGCTCGTCTTCGCGGTCGCCGGCGGCATGGCCACCCAGGAGACGGTCGCCCGGAAGTGGAAGGAGATCGCGGGCCAGCCCATCGTCGAAGGCTATGGCCTGTCCGAGACCTCGCCGGTGGTCTGCGCCAACCGCCTCGACATCGTGGAGTTCACCGGCACCATCGGCTACCCGCTGCCTTCCACGGACGTGACCGTGCGGGCCGAGGACGGCTCGGTCCTGCCGCTGGGCGAGCGCGGCGAACTCTGCGTGAAGGGTCCGCAGGTCATGGCAGGCTACTGGCAGCGTCCCGACGAGACCGCCAAGGCCATGACCCAGGACGGCTATTTCCGCACCGGCGACGTGGCCGTGATCCAGCCGGACGGGCAGGTGAAGATCGTGGACCGGATGAAGGACATGATCCTCGTCTCCGGCTTCAACGTCTATCCGAACGAGGTCGAGGAAGTGATCGTGAAGCACCCGGGCGTCATGGAGGCCGCCGTCATCGGCCTGCCGGACGAGAGCTCCGGAGAGGCCGTGGTGGCCTATGTGGTGCGCAAGGATCCGGCCCTCACGCCCGACGATCTCCGCCTCTTCTGCCGCGAGAACCTCACCGCCTACAAGGTGCCGCGCCGGGTCGAGTTCCGGGACAGCCTGCCCAAGAGCAACGTGGGCAAGGTTCTGCGACGGCTGCTGAAGGACGAGGTGTCGTAGAGCGGAGGACGATTGATCCGAGGCGTTGTTTGCTCTCGGTTTCGGTCAGGCCGCATGGTGCTTGTCGCAAGACGGAGCCCGCTTTTGCGGGGGCTCCCCTGGAAAAGAAAAAGCCGGGCCCAGGGGCCCGGCGAAGTCGAGGTCTGACAAACGTCGAAACCTTCCAGAGGGAACGGCCGACGCGGCAGCGCCGGGAGGAAGAAAGCGTGCCGCGCTGAAATCAGCCGATGCCCATATTGGCCTCATGCGGCTTTTCCACAATGCAGAATGCCTCATGAAAGGGCTGCGCTGCTTGCATGGCTTGGGCTGGGGAGTTCAAGGGGCGAAGACAGGAGCCTAAAACGTCCAGCGCTGCGCCTTGGTGATGAGAAAATCGCGAAAGGCCTGCACGCGGGCGACGGAGCGCATTTCCTCCGCATAGACGAGATAGCTGTCGAGCGACGGCATCTCCACGTCGCGCAGCACCTGGACCAGGTTGGGGTTGCCCACCACCGCGTAGTCGGGCAGCACGGCGATGCCCGCTCCGGTCTCCACGGCGATCTTCAGGGCCGTGATGTTGTTCACCACGTAATGGTACTGGCGCGGACCCTGGCCCTCGCGCCCCACGGTGGACAGCCAATGGACCGCCAGAAGGTAGGACGGCTGGTCGCCGCCGAAGGAGACGATGCGGTGCTCGTCCAGATCCTGCAGGGTCTTCGGCTCGCCGAAGCGCTTGAGGTAGTCGCTCGACGCGTAGACGTGGAAATGCACGGTGAAGAGCCGCCGCTGGATCAGGTCCGGCTGAGCCGGGCGGCGCAGGCGGATCGCCACGTCGGCCTCGCGCATGGCGAGGTCCAGCTCCTCGTTGGACAGGATCAGCTCCACCCGCACATCCGGATAGAGGTCCATGAATTCGGCGATGCGCTGCGCCAGCCAGATGGAGCCGAGCCCCACCGTGGTGGTCACCTTCAGGTCGCCGGAAGGGCGTTCGCTCGTCTCGACCAAGCGCGCCTTGGTGGTCTCCAGGCGCATCCGCATGTCGCGGGCGGCCCGGAACAGCAGGTCCCCCTGCTCGGTGAGGATGAGGCCCCTGGCGTGGCGGTGGAACAACGGGGCCTTCAGCTCCCGCTCCAGGGCGCTGATCTGGCGGCTCACGGCGGATTGGCTCAGGCCCAGATCCTCGCCGGCGCGCGTGAAGCTGCCCGCCTCAGCGACCGTGTAGAAGATCCGGATCTTGTCCCAGTCCACGCGATTCCCCTGACGTCCCGCCTTCTCCCCATGCGGGGCACCTTATCTGGGATAAGCAGCGGGCCTGACGCAACAGGAATTCGCCCCGAAGGCTAACGGGTTGTTCATAAGCTTCATTCGGCGGCTTCCCGGCTCGACTCCAGAACGGCCAGGTAGCGCTCCGCGTCCAGGGCCGCCATGCAGCCCATTCCGGCCGCCGTCACCGCCTGACGATAGATGTCGTCCGACACGTCCCCCGCCGCGAAGACGCCGGGGATGTTGGTGGCGGTGGTGCCGGGCTTCGTGTCCAGGTACCCGCCCGCCTTCATGTCGAGCTGGCCGGCGAAGAGCTCGGTGGAGGGCTTGTGGCCGATGGCGACGAACACCCCGTCGGTCTTGAGGTTCGACACCTCGCCGGAGACCAGGTTCTTGAGCCGCACATGGGTGACGGAGTTCGGGTTCTCGGTGCCGCAGATCTCCTCCACGGCGGAGTTCCAGACCAGCTCCACCTTGGGGTGCTTGAGCAGGCGGTCCTGAAGGATGCGCTCGGCGCGAAGGGAATCCCGCCGGTGGACCAGGGTGACCTTCGAGGCCAGGTTGGCGAGATAGAGCGCCTCCTCCACGGCGGTGTTGCCGCCGCCGACCACCACCACCTCCTTGCCCCGGTAGAAGAATCCGTCGCAGGTGGCGCAGGCCGACACGCCGAAGCCCTGGAACTGGGCCTCGGAGGGCAGGCCGAGCCACTTGGCCTGGGCGCCGGTGGCGACGATGAGGGCGTCGCAGGTATAGGTCTCGCCGGAATCGCCCTCCAGGCGGAAGGGGCGCTGCCGCAGGTCGACCCTGGTGATGTGGTCGGACACCATGCGGGTGCCCACATGCTCGGCCTGGAGGCGCATCTGCTCCATGAGCCAGGGGCCCTGGATCACGTCGGAGAAGCCGGGATAGTTCTCCACATCCGTGGTGATCATGAGCTGCCCGCCCGGCTGGAAGCCGGAGATCATCACGGGCTCGAGCAGGGCGCGCGCCGCATAGATCGCCGCCGTGTAGCCTGCTGGCCCCGAGCCGACGATGATGAGCTTGGCGTGAGAATGGGCCATCAGGAGGTCTCCAGTGAGAGGGCGATGTCCGGCAGGCCGAGAGCGCGGCGGTGCCGGGCGAGCCCTTGGACAATAGCGTCCGCGATCCGAGGTGTAGAATTTAAGGGTTCGTAGGCCTGTCCTACAAGCCTGCCGTCGAAGCCATGAACAGCTCCGTGGGCTTTCAGGCCGTTCATGAAGGCGTCGAGCTTCGGATGGCCGCCCGAGGGATCGAACACCAGGATGGGCCGGCCGGTCGCCGCCGCCTCGCCGATCATGTTGAAGGAATCCGCCGTCGCCACGATGAAATCGGCCAGGCTCAGGAGGGCCACGTAGGGGTTCTCGCCCGCCCCGTCCCAGAAGAAGCCCCCATGCCGCGCCGCCAGATCCGCCAGGGCCTCCCGCAGGGCCGGAGGGGTGCGGCGGGAGGCCGTCGCCATCAGCCCGGCCCCGGTTTCGGCCAGGGTTGTCAGGTGCCGGACGAAGCGGGCGATATCGCCGGGCGAGAAGCGGTGATGGCGGCTGTCGCCCCCCGCCAGCACCGCGACGCGGGGATGGGGGAGCCCCGCCAGGCGCGGGTCGGGGCGGGCGCGGGCCGCCTCGATCCGCCCGGCCGACACCCGGTGCGGCGGCGTGAGGGTGTTGAGGACGTTGGGTCCGCGCAGGCGGTCGTAGCCCGGCGACCAGATGAAATCGGCCGCGTTCGGGCCGGTGCGGGGGTCCTTGAGGAAGACCGTATAGGCGCGCCCGCCCGAGGCGCGCTTCACGAAGCGCAGGTAGGCCACGGCCCGGCGGCCCGAGGCGATGAGCAGATCCGGAAAGGGTGGGGCCAGGGGGCTGCCGGGGGCCGCCGGCCGCTCCCGGGGGTCGATGGGCCCCCAGGGCATGGCCCAGGTGAACGGCGCCCCGGGCCTGACCCGGCGGATCTCGGGCGCGAGCCCCAGGGCCTCCGCCACGCTCAGGGCCTGAAGCTCGTCCCCGGCCTTGCCGTCGGTGAGCACCCAGGAGACGAGGCCGGTGTTATGGCGCAACATTCGTTCAGCAAGCCTGTGGAGTTCATGAAGGTTGTTGCGAGTTAATCGCCTGTCCTTCTTGTATCGACGATCTATACGGTCTAGTCAGCCGAGACGAGCCTTTTGACCTGATGCCGCTGATCCGGACGAACCATGGGTTGCCCTGTTCCGATCATGGCCAAGCGGAGTAACCGTGCGCGGACGCCTCGATTCCATAGACTGGGCCATCCTGAAGGAACTGCAAGCCGACGGCAGCATCACCAACGTGGAGCTCGCCCGCCGGGTCGGCCTGTCGGCTCCCCCGTGCCTGCGCCGGGTGCGGGCGCTGGAGAGCGCCGGCATCATCAAGGCCTACCGGGCGGTTCTGGACCCGAAGGCCCTCGGGTTCGAGATCGTCTGCTTCGCCATGGTGCAGCTCGACATCCAGGGCCGGAAGGAGCTCCAGGAATTCGAGCAGCGGATCAAGGAATGGTCCATGGTGCGCGAATGCTGGACCCTGTCGGGGGACATCGACTTCATCCTGAAATGCGTGGCCCCGAACCTGGGGGCCTTCCAGACCTTCGTGTCGGACCTCACGGAGCTGCCGAACGTGCGCAACGTCCGCACGGCGCTGACCCTGGAGCTGATCAAGGACGAGCCCCTGGTGCCCATCGAGGACATGCCGGAAGGGGGCTGATCACAGCCGCCGCCGCAGCCATCGCACGTAATGCTGCGCCACGGCGACCGCGCGGCCGGGCTCGTCGGGATTGACGCTGCTCCTGCGCACGTCGAGCACCGCGAGCTGCGGATGGCGGGCCAGGACCTCGCCCCGGCGGCCCACGGCCAGGGCCTCGCCTTCGAGGGAGTCGCTGCCTCCGCCGCTGCCCCCGGACCACCAGCGGTCGCCGCCGCCCCCGAGGGAGGCGGTGAGGAAGATCCCGGTCAGGCGCACCACGAGGCGGGGCCCCCGCGGGTCGACCCGGTCGGTGAAGGAGCGCCTCAGCTCATCGAAGGCGGCCTGCCCGACGAGATCGGCGAAGGGCCCGAGACCCTTGGCCTTCAGGGCGCTCACATCGACGGCAAACGACGAAAAGGCCTGCGGAAACGGCGTGCCCGGCCCGAATTGGGCAAGGGCAGGGGTCGCGGCCCCGGTGGCGATGGCTGCAAGAAAACGGCGACGGTTCAAGAGCATCGGACTTCTCCCTTTCAAGCATAACCTGAGAAGGTCGATCCCGTTGCTCCCGTCAAGGGCGCGCAGGCGCCGTCCGGAGGATGGATCCTAGTTGCGGCTCATGCGCCGAACTGGACGCCCACGACCTCGTAGGACTTGCCGCCGCCGGGGGTCGAGACCTCCACCGTGTCGCCGATGGTCTTGCCCATGAGGGCGCGGGCGATGGGGGAGGCCACGGAGACCCGGCCCGAGCGCACGTCGGCCTCGGGCTCGCCCACGATCTGGTAGGTCTTCTCTTCCTCGGTGTCCTCGTCGACCAGCTTCACGATCGCGCCGAACTTGATCCGGTCCCCCGAGAGCTTGGTGATGTCGATGACCTCGGCGCGGGAAATCAGGCTTTCCAGCTCGAGAATGCGGCCCTCGTTGAGGGATTGGGCTTCCTTGGCCGCGTGGTATTCGGCGTTCTCCGACAGGTCGCCCAGGGCGCGGGCTTCCGCAATCGCCTGGATGATCCGGGGGCGCTCAACCTGCTGCCGCTGCTTGAGTTCTTCCTCGAGCGCCGCGAAACCCTTGATCGTCAGAGGGACCTTGTCCATCGTTTGTCTCGTCCAAAAAGAGGTGCGAGGCCGCCGTTCCCGGCGCCCTCGCATGTCAACGAAAACTTCACTGAAGCTTCGCAGTTCCACTCCGGCCGGAGCCTCAGGCGAAATAGTCCTGAAGCGGCCGGACTTCGAGATCGCCGCTGAGGTAGGCCTGAATGCCTTCGGCGGCGGCGATCGCTCCTGCAAGAGTGGTGTAGTAGGGAATCTTATGCAAGAGGGCGGCTTGTCTCAAGGAGCGCGAGTCCGACAGGGCGCCCGCCCCCTCGGTGGTGTTGAAGACCAGCTGGATGTCGCCGTTCTTCATGGCGTCCACCACATGGGGGCGGCCCTCCAGCACCTTGTTGATCCGCGTCGCCTTGACGCCGTTCTCCTCGAGATACCGCTGCGTGCCGCTGGTGGCCACGATCCGGAACCCGATCTCCGCCAGCAGCCGCACGGCGGGCAGGATGCGGGGCTTGTCCGAGTCGCGGATGGAGACGAACAGCATTCCGGTCTTGGGCAGCTGGCTGCCCGCGCCGAGCTGGCTCTTGGCGAAGGCGACGCCGAAGCCCCGGTCGAGGCCGATGACCTCGCCCGTGGAGCGCATCTCGGGCCCGAGCAGCACGTCCACGCCCGGGAAGCGGGCGAAGGGGAAGACGGCTTCCTTGACGCCGATATGGGGCAGGTCCTTCTTGGTCAGGCCGAAGGTCGCCAGGGCCTCGCCCGCCATGATCCGGGCGGCGATCTTGGCGATGGGCTCGCCGATGACCTTGGCCACGAAGGGCACCGTGCGCGAGGCGCGGGGGTTCACCTCCAGCACGTAGATCGTGCCGTCCTTGATGGCGTATTGCACGTTCATCAGGCCGCCCACGTC
>DATHAU010000540.1:0-4220 GCA_035296545.1 Microvirga sp. | reverse complement strand
GCTCGCGCACGTATTTGAGCGTGGCGTCGTGACCCGCCTGCGCGGCCGCCGCCACGGCCGCATCGGACCCGACCTTGGCCACCACCTTGCGCTCGACGCGCTCGTAGATCGGCCGCGCCTCGGTGCGGAAATTCGCCACCTCCCAGGCGTCCCCCTCCTTGGTCAGCTCCAGATCGACGAGGCCGAGATGGCTGCCCCAGAACCCGGCCATGACGGCGGGCTTGCCGTGAAGCGCGCCCTTCTGCACGTCGACGCCGGGGATGTTGGCGAATTCCTTGCCGCCCGGGAACACGAAATGCTGGTGGCCCGTGAGGATCACGTCGATGCCGTCCACCTTGGCAAGGTGCAGGGCCGCGTTCTCCTCGCCGCCCTTGCGCTCGCCGCCCGCGATGCCCGAATGGCACAGGGCCACCACGATGTCGGCCCCGGCCTTCTTCAGGTCCGGCACGTGCTTGCCGGCCGCATCGACGATGTCGGTGGTGGTGGCCCGGCCGTCGAGATGGGCCTTGTCCCATTGCACGATCTGCGGCGGCACGAAGCCGATCACCCCCACCTTCAGCTTCTGCTTGGCGCCGGCTTCATCGGTGAATTCCCGGTCGAGGACCACCCAGGGCTTCATCAGCGTCTCGCCGTTGGCCTTGACCACGTTGGCGCAGACCAGGGGGAATTTCGCCGCGCCCATGGCGTTCTGCAGGAACTCGAGGCCGTAGTTGAACTCGTGGTTGCCCAGGGTGCCGCCGTCGTAGTTGAGCTCGTTCATGGCGGCCACCATGGGGTGCACGTCGCCAGGCTTCATGCCCTGGCGATAGGCCACGAAATCACCGAGGGGCGAGCCCTGGATCAGGTCGCCGTTGTCGAACAGGAGGCTGTTCCTGGCCTCGCCCCGGGCGGCCTTCACGAGGCTTGCGGTGCGCGCCAGCCCCACGGTCTCGTCCGGCGCGTCGCGGTAGTAGTCGTACGGGAAGACGTTCACGTGCAGGTCGGTGGTCTCCAGGATGCGGAGCTTCACCACCGGGCCGGCGGCAAAGGCCCATGGGGGCATTCCGGTGAGGGCGGCGGCGGCAACGCCGGTCTGGAGAACGCGGCGGCGGGTGATGGAGGTTGTCATGGAATGTCCTGTTGCGAAACGCTGTTCGTGTAGCCGCAAGAGAACACAAGTTTTGTGACAAGATCAACATAGCCGGCTAAGTCCGACGGACCGCCGTGCTCCGCAGGCCCCCTTCCCCGGCGATTCGGGGCATCCTGCTCCTGAGAGCGCTTCGCTTTTCCGATCGAGATGGCCGGGACAAGCCCGGCCATGACGGGGTGGGGTCATTCCCATTCCGAACCGTCCCGCCCTCACTCCTGCCCCGAGACGGAATGAGCGGAGCGCAAGGCTTCGTCGAGGTCGCCGAACAGGTCCTCCACGTCCTCGATGCCCGTGGACAGGCGCAGGAGGTCCGGCGGGCAGGGGGTGCCGGGGCCCTCGATGGAGGCGCGGTGTTCGATGAGGCTCTCGACGCCGCCGAGCGAGGTGGCGCGCTTCCACAGGCCGACCCGCGCGGCGGTGCGGATCGCGGCGTCCTCGCCTCCCGCCACCTGGATCGACAGCATGTAGCCGAACCCGTTCTCCATCTGCCGGGCGGCGACGTCGTGGCCGGGGTGCTGCGGCAGGCCGGGATAGAGCACGCGGGCCACCTTCGGATGGGCCGAGAGGCGCCGGGCGAGATCGAGGGCGCTGCGGGCCTGGGCCGCCGCCCGCAGGTGGAGGGTGCGCATGCCGCGCATGAGCAGATAGGCCTCGAAGGGGCCCAGGATCGCCCCCTGCATCCTGCGGATGGAGACCACCTTCGCCCAGAACGCGTCGGCCCTTGCGCCCGCGAGCGCGCCCGCCACCACGTCGGAATGGCCGTTGAGCACCTTGGTGGCCGCGTGCATCACGATGTCGGCGCCCAGGGCCAGCGGCCGGGTGTGGATCGGCGAGGCGGTGGTGGAATCCACCGCCAGCCTCGCGCCCGCCGCGTGGGCGATCTCGGCGGCGGCGGCGATGTCGGTGATGGTCCAGAGCGGGTTGGACGGGGTCTCGATCCAGACCAGCTTGGTGCGGCCCGGGACGACGGCCCCCCGCAGGGCGTCGGGCTCGTCCGTCTCCACGAAATCCACCGCCAGGCCCCAGCGGGCGGCCTCGGTCATGAGCCAGTTGCGCAGGGCCCAGTACATGACCTTGGAGGCCACGATGTGGTCGCCGGGATCGAGGGCCTGGAACACGGCGGTGGCCGCCGCCATGCCGGACGAGAACAGCAGCGCTCCGGCCCCTGCGTCCTCCAGCATGGCCAGGACCTCCTCGGCCTCCCGCACGGTGGCGTTGTCTGGGCGGCCATAGACGAAGCCGGACGAATAGGCGTTGTCCTCGTCGCGGATGAACGTGGTCGCCACATGGATCGGCGGCACCACCGCCCTGGTGATCGGGTCCACATGGCCCATGGCCTGGGCCGCCAGGCTGCGCTTCGACCATTGTGGACGGGGTGACGACATGGGAGCCTCCGGCAAGCGTGACAGGGTGCGTCACGGACAATCATGGGCACCTCTTAAAGGGATTTTCAGGATGCCGACAGACCCAACCGCGCCGATCGGCCGAGCGAGCCCGCCGCTGCAACGGTTCCTGGCGGCCGTGGGGCCGGTGGCCCTGGTGGCTGTGTCGGCGAGCCTCGTCACCCGGCCCAACATCCCCGACTGGTATGCGGGACTGGCAAAACCCGCCTTCACGCCGCCCAACTGGCTGTTTCCCGTGGCCTGGACTCTGCTCTACGCCATGATGGCCCTTGCGGTCTGGCGCATCCTCGCCCTGCCGGGGAACCATCCGGGCCGCCGGGCCGCGGTTGCGGCCTACTTCGCGCAGCTTGTGCTCAACGGGCTCTGGTCCTTCGCCTTCTTCGGAGCGCGCAGCCCTCTGGCGGGCCTTGTGGTGATCGTGGCCCTGATCGCCGCGATCCTGGCGACGATGCGCCTGTTCGGGAGGCTGGACCGCACGGCGGCGCTGCTGCTCGCGCCCTATCTGGCCTGGGTGGCCTACGCCACGGTCCTGAACGGGGCGATCTGGCGGCTGAACGGCTGATCAGGGCGTCTGGTCGAACAGGTCCGGATTTTTGTCGAAATGATCGACCACGCCCACGAAGGGCAGCTGGCGATAGGAATGGGCCACGTCCATGCCGTAGCCGACCACGAACACGTCCGGGCAGGTGAAGCCCACATAGTCGGGGGTGATCGACACGGCCCGCTTGCCGGGCTTTTCGAGCAGCACCGCCGTTCTGACGGTCTTGGCCCCGCGGGCCATCAGCAGGTCCTTGGCGAAGGTGACCGTGCGGCCGGATTCGAGGATGTCGTCCACCAGCAGCACGTCGCGCCCGCGCACGTCGCTTTCCACGTCGCGCAGGATCGTCACCTGCCCGGTGGACACGGTTCCGTCCAGGTAGCTGGACAGATGCACGAACTCCACCTGCGGCGTGAGGCCGGCCCGGTGCAGGGCCCGGATCAGGTCCGCCGCGAACATGAAGCTGCCCTTGAGAACCGCGACCACGAGCAGGTTCACGGGATTCGCCTTGGCGATGTCCCGGGCCAGGGCCTCGTTGCGCCTGGCGATGGCGTCCTCGTCGAAGAGAACCCGGATGCGGGGGGTGCCGGTCATGGTCGTCCGTCCAAGAATTAAGGGGCCGTCAGGCTTTTCCTTCACGACCATGACGCGCGGGGGAAGTCAAACGGAGTTCATCGCTTCCAGGCGAAAGGGCGAGGGAAAGGCGCCTGAGCGCCGGGGTCGTTCGGATGCCGGAGGTTTTGTCGCCTATGCCGTTTCGGCCCGGAGCGGATCCGCTCTCCCAGGGCGACACCCTCGGCTGTCATCCCCGCGGGGGCGGGGATCCATCACCACGACGGTGGCGGAAGAGCGTGGCGGCATCCGCTGTGCTTCGTCCTGCGTCGTCAGCGTTTATGGATCCCGGGCTCCGCTGCGCGGCCCCGGGATGACACGCGAGCCTTTCCCCTCCCCCTTGTGGGGAGGGCCAGGGTGGGGGTGTGAGCGATAGCCTATCAGAACGTGACGCTCACACCCCCACCTCCACCTCCTCCCCACAAGGGGGAGGAGAGCAGGGCGCGCTGCACTGGTGAGAAGCGATCAGCCGCCTCAGCGTATGTTCTCACTTTGTTCTTGACAGATGCTGCAAGCTCGGCTATATCCTTGCTCAGTC
>DATHAU010000539.1:0-4380 GCA_035296545.1 Microvirga sp. | reverse complement strand
GCCGCGCTCATGCGGTTTTCGGGGGCGTCCTTGAAGCGGGACAGGATATAGTGCTTGTCGAAGAGCGTCAGCTCCTCACCCCTCTCGATCAGCTCCATGTAGCGGGGAATGAAGTAGAGGAACTCATCCGACCAGCCGTGGGCGGAATTGGTGTATTCATAGAGCTGCTCGCGGGAAAGCTCTCGCAGGGGCGTCCGAAGAATGCTCCGCTCCATCTCATCGCTCATGCACATTTTGCAGCGGCAGACCTCCATCGGCCGCCCCAGGCGGCGCGAGCCGAAGGCCTTGTAGGCGGTCTCAAAGGCATTCCTCAGGCGGGGCGTCACGTTAAGCTCCTTCAACGCAACTTTACTACAAAATCGAGAGGAAGTCTTGTGAGGCCACAGGGAGGGCAGACCCGGGCCGGCACGACCATAGGGCGAACAGAGAGCTTGCCCATCGCCTCGATGCGATGGCGTCGCCATCCCGGCTTGCTCCCGCGCCGTTCTCCCGTTACCCCATAGGCTCATGACGCGCATCGCCCTCTATACCGGCAGCTTCGACCCGGTCACCAACGGCCATCTGGACGTCCTGCGGCAGGCCTGCCGGGTGGCGGACCGGATCGTGGTGGCCATTGGGGTTCATTCCTCGAAGGCCCCGGTCTTCAGCCCCGAGGAGCGGGCCGAGATGCTGCGGGAGGTCTGCGCGCCCCTGCTGGAGGCGCAAGGGGTCGAGCTGGAGGTGACGACCTTCGGGGATCTCGCGGTGGAGGCCGCCCGGCGGCACGGGGCGAGCCTCATCGTCCGCGGCCTGCGCGACGGCACGGATTTCGACTACGAGATCCAGATGGCCTCCATGAACGCCGCCATGGCGCCGGAGGTGCAGACCGTGTTCTTCCCGGCCTCGCCGCCGGTGCGCCCCATCACCGCCACCCTGGTGCGCCAGATCGCCGCCATGGGGGGCGACGTCGCAACCTTCGTGCCCAGCCTTGTCGCCGGGCGATTGAGGGACAAATTCAAGCGGCCATGACGCCGCCCGTACTTGTTAAGGAGAGAAAATCCATGAAGCGTTTGCTCGCCGCCGGAGCGCTGGTGCTCGCCGGCCTCGTCCCTGCCGCCGCCCAGCAGGCCAACGACCCGCAGAACACCGTATTTCTCGACACCAAGGACGGCCGAATCACCATCCGCCTGCGCCCGGACCTCGCGCCCAAGCACGTGGAGCAGATCAAGGCCCTGACGAAGCAGGGCTTCTACAACGGCATCGTGTTCCACCGGGTGATCCCGGGCTTCATGGCCCAGACCGGCGACCCGACCGGCACCGGAACCGGCAAGTCCGACCTGCCCAACATCCCGGCCGAGTTCACCCAGACCCCCTACAAGCGCGGCTCGGTGGGCATGGCGCGCTCCCAGAGCCCCAATTCCGCCAACAGCCAGTTCTTCATCTGCTACGAGGGCTGCGGGTCGCTCACCGGCCAGTACACCCTCTTCGGCGAGGTGGTGGCCGGCATGGATGTAGCCGACAAGATCAAGAAGGGCAGTGCGGCGGACAACGGCTCCGTCCCGAACCCCGACAAGATCGTGAAGATGCAGCTCGCCGCCGACGCGAAGTGATGCGCCCCCGCCTCCCATCGGGAACGCGGCGCCTTGCGGCCGCGCTTCTCCTGGCCGCGGCTCCGGTGCTTCCGGCCGCCGGGCAGGGGTTGTTTCCGCTCGACGATCCCGACGAGAGGCAGGAGCAGTACGAGCCGCCGCCGGGCCTGCCCGAGAGCCTGAGGGGAACCATCAGGCCGCAGGCGGATGCGTCGCCGGTCCGGCGCGTCGACACCATCCGGGACGTGTTCCGGGCCCTTCAGGCCTGCTGGCAGCCGCCCTCGGGCAGCGGGTATTCCGGCCAGGAACTGACCGTGCGGTTCAGCTTCAAGCGCAGCGGGGAACTTCTCGGCAAGCCTCGCATCACCTATTACCGGGCCGGAACGCAGGACGACCGCCGGGAGCCTTTCACGAACTCGGTGCGGGAGGCGCTGGAGCGATGCTCGCCGCTTCCCGTGACGGAAGGCCTGGGCCGCGCCATCGCCGGGCGCATCTTCGCCATCCGCTTCATCGATTCCCGGTCCATGTGACCGGGCAAGCCATCCCATCATCGAACAAGCCACCACAGGAGCATTCCATGGCAGACCCCGAAAACACCCTCATTCTGGAAACCACCAAGGGCCGCGTGGTTATCGAGCTGCGCCCCGATCTCGCCCCCGGCCATGTGGAGCGCATCAAGACCCTGGCCCGCGAGGGCTTTTACGACAACGTCCCGTTCCACCGGGTGATCGAGGGCTTCATGGCCCAGACCGGCGACCCCACCGGCACCGGAACCGGCGGCTCCAAGCTGCCGGACCTCAAGGCCGAGTTCAACGCCGAGCCCCACGTGCGCGGCACCTGCTCCATGGCCCGCACGAACGCGCCGCATTCGGCCAACTCGCAGTTCTTCATCGTCTTCGACGACGCCCGCTTCCTCGACAAGCAGTACACGGTCTGGGGCAAGGTCACCGAGGGCATGGAGAACGTGGACAAGATCAAGCGCGGCGAGCCCGTGCGCGACCCGGACCGCATCGTGTCCATGAAGGTGGCGGCGGACGCTTAAGGTGTCCCATTTGCACCCCCGTCATGGCCGGACTTGATCCGGCCATCCACGTCTTTATGCCCATTGCAGGCGTGGATACCCGGGACAAGCCCGGGCATGACGAGAGTGGAAGTCCCCATGCGCGTCGACCTCTTCGACTTCGACCTTCCCGAGCAGAACATCGCGCTGCGCCCCGTGGAGCCGCGCGATGGGGCGCGCATGCTCGTGGTCCGGCCCGATGCGGCTTTCGAGGACCGGATCGTCCGCGACCTGCCGGATCTGCTGTGGCCCGGCGACGCCCTGGTGCTCAACGACACCAGGGTGATTCCCTCCAGGCTTTATGGCCTGCGCGTCCGGGAGGAAACGGCCGCCAGGGTCGAAATCATGCTCCACAAGCGGGAAGGGGCGGACCGGTGGCGCGCCTTCGCGCGTCCCGCCAAGAAGCTGAACGTCGGCGACCGCATCCGCTTCGGCGAGGAGGCCGAGAGCACGGTCTGCGAGCTCGTGCGCCTCGATGCGGAAGTCGAGGATAAGGGGGAGGGGGGCGACGTGGGGCTGCGGTTCTCCTTCTCGGGGGCTTTCCTGGACGAGGCCATCGCCCGCCTCGGGGAACTGCCCCTGCCGCCCTATATCGCCGGCAGGCGTCCGACCGACGACAGGGACCGGGCCGACTACCAGACGGTCTATGCCCGGGACGAGGGGGCGGTGGCGGCCCCGACCGCCGGGCTGCATTTCACCGACGAACTTTTCCGCAGGCTCGACGAGCGTGGCGTGTCACGCCATTTCGTGACGCTTCATGTGGGCGCCGGCACCTTTCTTCCAGTGAAAGCGGAAGAGACCACCCAACACCGCATGCATGCGGAATGGGGGACGATCACGGAGGAGACCGCGCGGGCGCTCAACGAGGCGCGGACGCGGGGAGGGCGCATCGTCGCCGTGGGCACCACCTCCCTGCGGCTCCTGGAGAGCGCCGCCCGGGCGGACGGCTCCGTTGCGCCGTTTTCGGGCGACACGGACATCTTCATCACCCCCGGCTACCGCTTCAAGGCGGTGGATGGGCTCATGACCAATTTCCACCTGCCGCGCTCGACCCTGTTCATGCTGGTCTCGGCCTTTGCCGGACTGGAGACCATGCGGGCGGCCTATTCCCACGCGGTCGAGAGCGGCTACCGGTTCTATTCCTACGGCGACGCCAGCCTGCTGTTCCGGCGTTGATCCTCCCGCAACACCGCCGGTCCGAAAGACCCATGGGGGATCCAATGTCCAGGCGCAGGGGTTATGGATGTCTCCCCTGCGCTTCGCCCGCCGGGAGCGACAACGAGAGTTCTGAATGACCACGGACCACTTCACCTTCACCGTGAACAAGACCGACGGCGCGGCGCGCACCGGGGAGATCCGGATGCCCCGCGGCGTCATCCGCACCCCCGCCTTCATGCCGGTGGGCACGGCGGCCACCGTGAAGGCCATGTATCCCGATCAGGTCAAGGCGCTGGGCGCGGACGTGGTGCTCGGCAACACCTATCACCTCATGCTCCGCCCGGGAGCGGAGCGGGTGGCCAAGCTCGGCGGGCTGCACCATTTCATGAACTGGCCCTATCCGATCCTCACCGATTCCGGCGGCTTCCAGGTCATGTCCCTTTCCGCTCTGCGGAAGGTGGAGGAGACCGGCGTCACGTTCCAGTCCCATATCGACGGCTCGACGCACGTAATGTCGCCGGAGCGCTCCATCGAGATCCAGGGCCTGCTCGGCTCCGACATCCAGATGCAGCTCGACGAATGCGTGAAGCTGCC
>DATHAU010000538.1:0-10756 GCA_035296545.1 Microvirga sp. | reverse complement strand
TTCGTCCACGCCACCGCCCTGGAGCGCGCCGGCCTGCGAGGTCTGGCGGAAGGTCAGAAGGTCTCCTATGACGTCGAGTCCGACCGCCGCACCGGCAAGGAGTCGGCCGGCAACCTGAAGACGGTTTGATCCGACTTCGGTGACCTCCCCGCAACAGAGGCCGCTCCGCACCGGAGCGGCCTCTTTGCATTCCACCCTGTAGCTTGGGGAATTACGCTAATTTCTGGCTCACCGTCGTCGGATGACCTACACTTGGCCCCTGTGATCGAGAGGGCATACATCATGCGACAGGGTCTGAGCCTCCTCTGCCTTACGGCTGCCTCCATGCTGGCGGGCGCCGCCCAGGCGGCCCCTTACATGATCGTGGGGAATGATGAGAAGCTGGTTTGGGACGATCAGGGCAAACCTGTTCTGTCCGCGCCCGGCCGCGACAGCGTGTTGATCCTTGACCTGGCAGAACCCGAGGCTCCCAAGGTCGTGGCGAACCTGCCCGTCAAGAACTCCATCGTCGGCCCGCCGGTCAACCTCGCCATCACGCCGGACGGGGCGCTTGCCCTCGTGGCCGACTCGGTCAACGTGACGAAGGATGGCGAGGCCCTGAAGCAGGAGCCTGACAGCAAGGTCTACGTGATCGACCTCAGGGCGAACCCGCCCCGTGTCGTAACCTCCCTGACGACCGGCAAGCAGCCTTCAGGGCTCGACATTTCACCCAACGGGGATCAGGCGCTGGTGGCCAACCGCGGAGACGGGACCGTAACTCTGCTCTCGATCCGCGGGACTGAGGTGGTCATCGCAGACACCGTGACCCTCGGGTCTCCAGCCGATCAGGTCGCCCATGTGGCGTTTACTCCTGATGCCGGCAGGGCGCTGGCGGTGAAGTTCGCCGGCCACAAAGTATCGGTGATCGAGATCAAGGACGGCAAGCTCGCCTACAACAAGCTCGACCTGCCGACCGGACTGTGGCCCTACAACGTGGCGGTGGCGCCATCCGGCAAGATCGCGCTCACGGCGGATAACGGCAATGCCGGAGCCTCGGACGGCAGCGTCGATACGGTGAGCGTCATCGACCTGGAAGCCAATCCTCCCCGCATTGTCGACCGCGTCGTGGTCGGCGACGGACCGGAAGGGTTGGCAGTCAGTCCTAGGGGCGATCTTGCCGTCGCCGCGAACCTGCGCGGCGGCAACTCGGCAAAAACAGCTTACTTTTACAGTCCAACTGGCACGATCTCGCTCCTGAGGATCGATGGCAAGCAGGTGACCCGCCTGAGGGACATCGAGGTGGGTGGACTGCCCGAGCCGGTCTGCTTCACCCCGGACGGCCGCTATTTGTACGTTGGCAACTACCTCAGCCAGGACTTCTCCATCCTGAAGGTGGACGGCAGCGAGGTGGTGGACACGGGCAAGCGCTTCAAGGTCCCCGGCCACCCGGCTTCGGCGCGCATCAGTGCTCGTTGACCGAAGGCCTGCCCTGCAATCTGCGTCAGCCATCGGCCTGATCAGACCGCGACTCCAGCCGAGGTGTCCCGTGCGGATCCGAGCGCGATGCCAAGCCTACGTAGCCGGTGGCTTTGGCTTGGGAGCACTCGGCTCCCGTTGAGGGATCCCATCGACCGTTCGGACGGCTTCTGAGCGGGCGATCAGTTCGTGTCGCCATGCAATCGCTCCGACTCGTGTTCGTACGTCAGGGATCGGTGGGGTAATGCTGGCGGTAAACCCGTTGCTGCCTGGAGTGCCTGGATTTTGGCCAGAGATGCAGGGACGCTGAACTCTGGCTCGGGTTTCATGCGACGAGAAGGGGTGATTCATGAGGGTGATAGCAACTGCGTCCGTATTCCTTGGGTTAACAATCCCGGCAAATACTGCCTCGATACCTGGCCCTGGAGCTTCGAGCTGCCTGAAGTTTGCGCTCGACTACACCAGGAACCCACCCTCGGAGGAACAGTACTTCATCTGGGCCCAGGGCTACATGAGCGCCATTGTGATGATGGCCCCGCAGGGTGTCGACGATACCCTCGACCTCCTGCCGGCGTCATACCCGAAGGAGAGCCAGCTGGCTTGGATCCGGAGTGTCTGCGCGCAGGATCCGCAGAGGTCCTATGCTTACGCTGTCCGGGTTCTCTACCGTCACCTGGGCGGCAAGGCTCTCGACTGACCCTGACTGCAAGGATCCCTCGGCTCGGCGCAACGTCCCGGGGAGCGGCGAGGAGTCACACGATCGCTTGCTACGTCGTGGTGCAGGGCAATCTTCATGACCGTCTCCGGAGCCTCTTGCATCGAGCGCATCCGCTGAGCCGTCGGTCATCGGCAACTCGTCCACGACTAAACCAGGCGCTGGGATTCACACTTCCTCGGGAACGCCCCATGATGGAGGTTGGTGATTTGCCCTGGACCGCTCCTTATGCCCACTTCTCCTCAGAGGCCCCTTCGAGCCCACCAGCAGGCCCTTACAGGTCTTGTCGCTGCAATGGCATACGGCGAAGCGCCGGAGGTGACCGACATCCTGGCTGCGGTGACGCCTGGCGGCGGCAAGTCCCTCCTCCCGGTCATTGCCGCGGCTCGCCTTATCGAGGCCAACAAGGTCGAGAGAATCTGCTGGGTCGTGCCCCGGGACAGCCTGCGCCTCCAGGCCGAGGAGGCCTTCGCCGATCCGGCTTGGCGCGCCGCGCTGGGCCACTCTCTGTCAGTGCGCGCGGCCGACAATGAGCGGAACCCCAGCCGGGGGCTGGCCGGGTACGTCACCACCTACCAGGCCATTGCGGCGGCCCCAGACCTGCACTTGGCTGAACTGCGCCGCCATCGCACCCTGCTCGTCGTGGATGAGGTGCATCATCTTCCCACCCTCGGCGAGTATGAGTCACCTGCCCCTCAATCGTCCGGCCAGGCTCCCGACCTAGGCGAGAATGCCTCGGCCTGGAGCCGGGCGCTGCTGCCGCTTCTCGAATCCGCATCCCTGCGCCTGCTCCTCTCGGGGACCTTGGAGCGGGCAGACGGCCGGCGGATCCTTTGGCTGCCTTACCGGACCGGGCCGGAGGCCGGCACGCAGGAGGTCGATCTGGATGCGCCCGGCTGGGCCGTTATCGGCTACACACGGGCGCAGGCGGTCGCCGAGCGAGCGGTGCTTCCCGTCACATTTGGCGCCCTTGACGGCGAGGCGAGCTGGCTTCAGGCGGGGAGAACGGCAGCGGAGGACGTCCGGCTCGGCCCGCATCGCCTGTCCGGGCCCTACCCGATCGAAACCACCCGCCCTGCCCTGTTTACAGCCCTGCGCACCGGCTTTGCCCGCGAGTTGCTCCAGGAGGCCTTCAGGGCCACGCGCAACCTTCGGGCACGCCGACGTGCCGAGCGGGAGCTTGCCATGGGGGAGACCGCACGCGGCCTGGGCAAGCTGCTCGTGGTGGCTCCCGACCAGCGCAGCGCCCGACGCTACTGCGAGATGCTGCGAGGCTGGATGCCCCATGGACAGGCCGAGCGGGAGGTGCGGCTCGCCACTTCGGATGAACGGGATTCCCCAGCAGTCTTGGCGGCCTTCCGTTTGACGGCGGAGCCGGCGATCCTTGTCACAGTGGCCATGGCCTATGAGGGACTTGACGCGCCGGAAGTAGCGGTGGTCGCCGCTCTCACCCATATCCGCAGCAGGCCCTGGCTTGAGCAGATGATCGCGCGATCCACGCGAGTGGATCCGGATGCCGGCGCTTACGAGAGCCAGCGCGCTCTGGTATTCCACCCGGACGACCCGCTGTTTGCCCGTTTCCGCCGCAGCATCGAAGCCGAGCAAGGGACGCTGACCCGTCAGCGCCTGCGGCGCGCCGAGGCAGGAACGCCGTCCTGGCTGGCCGAGCATCTTGCGGCGCACCGGGATGAGGGCGAAGGACGCGGCATCACGCCCCTGGAGAGCAATGCCCTGGGTCTGCGCTTTGCGACACTCAAACCAGGTCCAGTCTTTGTTGAAGCCCGCCAGGGGCGAAAGGAAGATCCGGCGCGCCTCACTGAGCCGCCGTCCGCGACGGAGCGGCGCCTGCGGTCCCGCATTGGCGAGGCGGTGGCCGCTCAGGCTATAGAGGACGAGGCGGGATTGCAGGTGCCGCACACCGGAGAGGGGCTGTATCATCGCTACAATGCGGTGCTGAAGCGGGTGTTCGGCGGCAAGGGGCGGGCCCAGATGACCCTGCCGGAACTCGAGGCCGCTCTGGCCTGGCTCGAGCGCAACCGCCTCCTTGATCACCTCCACCTCTTGGAGGGGGACCCGCGCTACGCCTGGACGGCGGTTCGGCGCCGCCGCTCAGTCGGGAGCCAGAGACTTCCGCATTCCGGATCAGGTCCTGTCGGTCGAAGATCCCAGGTGTGAGCCAGGGATCGCGCGCCCAACAAGCCTGTGTAGCCAAACGCGATCTTTAGGATTGCTCCGCAAAGGTCTGCTCATCTGAGCAGCCCGCGCGGTGCCGACGAACCATTCGTAGATCCCGTTTGCGAACAGACGGGGCCGGGCTGATCCGACCCCGTCCGCATCTGCTGTGGTCAGCCTTTCACGAGGGGGCAGCCCCCTTCGTTCAGGGGCCGGAAGGCCTGATCAGCCGGGATCGTGGCGAGCTGCTTGTAGAGGTCCCAGGGAGCCTTGGACTCGCTCGGCTTCTTCACCTCGAACAGGTACATGTCATGGATCTTGCGGCCGTCGGGGCGGATCACGCCCTTGCCGAACAGCGGATCTTCCGTTGGCATCTCCTTCATCTTGGCCATGACCTTTGCGGTATCCTTGTCCTTCAAGGCTTCGACAGCCTTGAGGTAGTGAAGCGCGCCAGCGTACACGCCGGCATGGACCATGGTCGGCATCTTGCCCCCGTTCCTCTCGGCGAAGCGCTTCGACCAGGCTCGTGTTTGATCATTCTGGTCCCAGTAGAACGCCTCGGTCATCACCAGGCCTTGGGCCACCTGAAGGCCGAGGGAATGAACATCGGTGATGAAGACGAGAAGCCCCGCGAGATTCTGGCCGCCCTGGACGATCCCGAACTCCGCCGCCTGTTTCATGGTATTGGTGAAATCACCGCCTGCATTGGCAAGCCCGATAACCTTGGCTCCCGACGATTGCGCCTGCAGGAGGAAGGATGCGAAGTCCTGGCCCGGGAACGGATGGCGCACCGTTCCGATAATCTTGCCGCCGGCCTTCGTCACCAGAGCGGAGGTATCGCGCTCGAGAGCATGCCCGAACGCGTAATCCGCCGTAACGAAGAACCACGTGTTCCCTCCGCGCTTGACCATGGCGCTGCCCGTCCCGTTCGCGAGCGCCCAGGTGTCGTAGGTCCAGTGGACAGTATTGGGCGAGCACTGCGATCCGGTCAGATCCGAGGTGCCGCCGCCTGAGTTGATCAAGATTTTGTTCTTCTCCCGGGCAAGTCCGTTGACCGCGAGCGCGACCGACGAGGTTGGAACATCGAGAATGACGTCGACTCCCTCCTGATCGTACCACTGCCGGGCGATGCTGGCGCCGATGTCAGGCTTGTTCTGGTGATCTGCCGCGACAATATCGACCTTGATGCCCTTCTCGGCGGCCTTGAAGTCTTCGACGGCCATGCGGGCCGCAATGACGGATCCTTCGCCGGTCAGATCCGAATAGACACCCGATCGATCATTCAACACGCCAAGCTTGACGGATGTCTGCGCCTGTGCGGCGCCTGTCATGGCGACGGCGATCAAGGCGCCGATAATGTACTTCTTCTTCATTGTTTCCTCCCAAGTTCAGGAGATCTATCTTACTTACGCCTGCGAAAAAGGGAAATCCGCGCACCATGGCGCTCCTGGCGCAATACCCGGGAACCCCGTCGGGTCAGGTCCTTGCGGGCAGCCGCGGTTCAGAGCTGTGCCCCGCCGCCCGCCCAGCCCGGCTTAACTCATGATAGCGATGGCGGCGGTCCCGCGCTGCCTGTAGGCAGATCGGAGTCGCCGTCTCGCACCTGGAGGAACCCGATGCGCCTGCTGCCCGTGCTATTGATGTCCTTGGGTCTTTCCGCGTGCGCCTCATCCTCAGGACAGCAGCTCCAGCCCGTCCCGCCCGCGAACGTGGGCGACTCCCGGGCCACGGCTGTCGCGCCGACCCCGTCGATCGCCCTCGCGCCCTCCGATTCGAAGCGCATCAGCTACAACGGGGCTGGCGGATACGTCCTGCCCGATGGCACAACAGTGCCAGGAGACGGATCGGGCGGCTTCCGGTTGCCAAACGGAGCTTACGCCGCCCCTGATGCCACTGGCGGGGTGACGCTGCCGAATGGCGCCAGATGCACCTCGGACGGCGCGCAGGGATACCTTTGTCCATGATGGGTGAACCCCGAGACAGCCACGACGGGCGGCTGATCTGGGGTTCTCTCGCGACCGGCTTCTTTGCGTAACCCGATCAGGAGCACGCCCATCCGACGGGAGAGGCAGCGACGATCCACTGCCGTCCAGGAACGTCCGCTGCTCCTTGCCGGCGCGGACACTGGGTTTACTTCCGGGAAGCGCCAGAAGCCGTCCTTGCTGTCGGGCCCCTCTGGCGGCTCCGGGGACGGCGCACCGGATTCCCGACGGATCGTCGAGAAGCGATGGCCGTGATGGGCCGCCGTGCAAGCTACCTGAAGGTATTCGAACGTCTTCCGGGCGGCCCAGGCGGGGAGCGTGTCCTTGTATTTCCGGAAGTTCGGGACGGACCCCGCTCCGAAGAGGCCCCCTCGCGAGCGTCTGCCCGTGAGCAGACTCAATTCGGCATCAAGCCGGCGAGTTGCGCTAGGCTGCCTGCCAGCTCATCGGCCCGGAACGGCTTGCTGAGCCGGGGCAGGTCGGGCGCAATGCCCTCGCTCTCAGCGTAGCCCGAGACCACAAGGACCGGCGTTCCCGGGCGCTCCGCATGGACGGCGCGGGCGAGGTCCGCGCCGCTCATGCCGGGCATCAGATGATCGGTGACAAGCAGATCAGGGCGCAAGCCATTCTGCATCAGGCGCAGAGCTTCCTCAGCGGATGCCGCTTCGACAACGGAGTAGCCGAGGTCGCTCAGCATGTCGGCCGTGCTCATGCGCACGAGATCCTCGTCATCGACCAGGAGCGCGGTGCCGACAGTCACAACGCTCGGTGCGGCTCCAGGGGACCCATCCGCCGGCTGAGCAGGTGCGTCGGTCACCGGGAGCCAGAGTTCAACATTCGTGCCTACGCCGAGCCGGCTCTGGATCGTGAGCGTGCCCCCGAGCTGGGAGGCAAGCCCATGCACCATCGACAGGCCGAGGCCCGTGCCCTTGCCAATTCCCTTTGTCGAGAAGAATGGCTCAACCGCTCGGGCGAGCGTCGCCTCATCCATGCCGATCCCGGTGTCGGCAACCGACAGCCTGACGTATCGGCCGGGGCTCAGTTTGGAGCGGTGGCCGCCCCGGATCACTTCCTCGGCGGCCGTAATGCGAAGCGTCCCCCCGTCCGGCATTGCGTCACGCGCGTTCACGCCGAGGTTCAGGAGCGCCATCTCCAGTTGGTTCGGGTCGACCATCGCGGCGGGCAGGTCCTGGGCGATCTCCACCGCAACCCGGATCTGCGGTCCTGTGGTACTGGACATCAGGTCCGCCATGCCTGCGACCAGGGTACCGATATCGATGGGGCTGGACTGGAGCGGCTGGCGGCGGGCAAAAGCCAGAAGCCGCTGGACGAGCGTCTTGGCGCGCTCCGCGGACTGCATCGCCCCGGCGATCAGCCGCTGCTCGCGCTCACCGCCCAAGCCTCTTCGCTGGAGCATGTCGAGGGAGCCGACGATGGGGGTGAGCAGGTTGTTGAAGTCATGCGCCACGCCGCCCGTGAGCTGGCCGATCGCCTCCATCTTCTGCGATTGTCTCAGCGCCTCCTGCGCCTCCTTGAGCGCGGTGACGTCGCGCCCCTCCGCAACCAGGAAGGCGGGCTTGCCACGCTCGCCGAGCACGGGCTTGAGCGAGAAGTCCACGATGGCGCGCACCTCGCCCGCGCCGCGCATCTCGTGCTCCCCGCGCACCGTCTCGCCGCCAGCGGCGCGCCGGATACCGGCTTCGACCGTGGCCTGGAGCGCCGGGTTGCCGCGCATGGGAGCGGCCAGCCAGAACGGCTGACCGATGATGTCGGAGGGCTCGATCTGGCTCCAGGCGAGCGCGGTCCGGTTCACCTCGACCACCGTGCCGTCGGGCGTCAGCAGCGCCATGAACTGCAGGGCCGAGTCGAAGATGCCCTGGAAGCGGCGCTGGCTTTCGGACAACTCGGCGGTGCGCTCGGCCACCCGCTGTTCGAGCGTTTCGTTGAGCTCACGCAGGCGCTGCTCGCCCTCGCGGAGCGCGTCCTCCGCCAGTCGGCGCCCGGTCAGATCCTGCGCGATACCTGCCGCGCGGACGACCCGCCCCGATGCGCCCCGGATCGGAAAGCCCACGTCCAAGATCCAGCGCACCTCCCCATCGGCGCGCACAATGCGGTATTCGTTCGTCAGCTGCTCGCCGGTCAGCAGTTTGGGCAGGCAGGCGACAACCGCCTCCCGGTCGTCGGGGTGCAGGAAATCGGCCCAGCGCGCCAGGTTCTCGAGCACACGCTCGCGCGGCTCGCCCCAGATGCGCTCGAAGGCGGGGCTCAGATATTCGAGGCGTCCGGTCGCGGCGTCGATAATCCAGAGCGCGTCGGCCGCCGCCTCGCCGAATTGGCGAAAGCGCTCCTCGCTGATCCTCAGCGCCGCCTCCGCGCGGGCCCGCTCGACCGCTTCCCAGGTCCGCTCGGCCACGGCCTCGATTAGTTTGACCTCGGCGTCGGTCCAGGCCCGGGGCCGGTCCTGGTGGACGTTGAGGTTCACGGCGAAGCGGCCGTCCTTGAACAAAGGCACGCTGACCAGCGCCCGGACCATGATCCTTTCAAGCGCCGCAAGGTCGTCCTTCGTGCAGGCGTCGAGGCGCACGTCCTCGATCCGCAGCGTTCCGCCCGCCCGAAGCCGATTGACGAGCGGCGCGCCGAAGTCGCTCAGGCGGACCTCGTCGGGCAGGCGCGGCGCATCGCCGGCGACCCACTGGCCACGGATGAAGGCGCGGTTCTCGGCTTCCTCGATTTCCGCATAGGCCACGCGGATCGCGCCCAGCCGCTCGCCGAGCACATGGGACGCCTCCGCGATGATCGCCTCCGGGTCACCGAGCGTGCGGAGGGCATCGCCGAGCCCGAGCAGGAAGCGCTGCCGCTCCTCGCTGGCGCGCAGGGCGGTCTCCGCCCGAACCCGCTCCGTGACGTCATAGCCCTCGACGAAGATGCCGCCGACCGCCCCGTCCGCGTCCCGCACCGGCTGGAACACGAAGTCGACCAGGCGCTCGTCCACAGGCGTGTCGGGCGTGGCCTGCATGGCGTAGGCGGCGCCCGTCGAGGTGAAGGCCTCGCCGGTCAGGTAGACTCGGTCGAGAAGGCTGACGTAGCCTTGCGCCGCCGCGTCGGGCAGCGCCTCGGCCACCGTCTTGCCCAGCACGTCGCGGTGGCCGATCAGCCGCTGGTACGCCGGGTTCGTCAGCTCGAAGCGGTGCTCCGGCCCTCGCAGCATCGCCATGAAGCCGGGCGCCTGCTCGAACATGCGCTCCAGCCGCTCGCGCTCGGCGACCGCGCGCCGGTCCGCGAGCACCTTGGCCGTCGTCTCGGTGCAGGCGCAGAACATGCCCGCGACCTCGCCGCTCTCGTCGCGCACCGGCGAGTAGGAAAAGCTGTACCAGGTGTCTTCCGGGTAGCCGTTGCGCTCCGTGACGAGGTACAGGTTCTCATGGAACGTCGCCTCGCCCCTGAGCGCCTTCGCGACCAGCGGCTCGATGTCAGGCCAGATCTCCGACCAGACCTCCTGGAACGGCAGACCGAGGGCGCGCGGATGCTTTCCGCCGAAGATCGGGGCGTAGCCGTCGTTGTAGAGGAAGGCGAGCTTCGGCCCCCAGGCAACGAACATCGGGTAGCGCGAGCCGAGGATCAGCCCGACCACCGAGCGCAGGGACTGCGGCCAGGTCTCGGGCGCGCCGAGGGGTGAGCCCGACCAGTCGTGAGCCCGCATCAACGTGCCCATCTCGCCGCCCATAAAGAAGTCTGGGCCGGCAGGGGACATGGCCTTACCGTGCATAGGACCCGTTTGGTGCAGGAGCGCCATTCTTGCGCTCGTCCCGTTGTTGCCGCTTCTGCAGCAGGCGCAAACCGGCGCGGATCGCCGCGCTGGCGTTCCGGTACTGACCCGAGGCGACCTGGGCGCGAAGGAACGCGTTCAGGTCGGCCTTCAGGGAGACGTTTCGGGTCGGATCTGTAGGCATGCCGCACCGTCACACGAAGCCTAAAGGTTGTCAAAGACTGGCGCTGATGCTCGCCTTCGGTGCCCTAGGGGGCCAACGAGCGAGGGCTGGCCCAGCCGAGCCGTCACCGGCCGCGCGGCTTCCTTCCCTTGGACTTGGCCATCATCTGCTGCATGGCCGCCTCCGCCTGCGCCCTGGCTTGCGCATCGTGGTTGAGGCTGCGCACCTCCGAGGGTTGGTCCTGATCATGCAAGCCATTCTTGCGGGCCCGCCACAGCTTCGCCTGGGTGGCTGTCGTCGCTGCTTTGGCCAAGCTCTCGAGCCGGTCGAGCCGAGGCGTGCTGGCCTCAACCTCATTCTCGCTCCGCTCGTCGTCCTGCGTTGGTCGGCTCGCCATGGGTTCGCTTCCTGGTAGAGGTAAGGGCCTGTCGTTGCTCTCTCGTAGCCAGCAACGGCCGGTCAGGCAATCTCTTGCCGGTTCAGCACCTGCCGCGCGGCTCAGA
>DATHAU010000537.1:0-9553 GCA_035296545.1 Microvirga sp. | reverse complement strand
CCCGACGCTCGTGGGGCTCATCGTCGCGATCCCCATCATGGTCCGCATCCTGGCCACCGCGCCGCTCCTGAGCCTGGCCGACCGCTCCGTGGGCGTGAGGCTGCTCCTGCTCGCCAGCCACGGGGGACAGATCGTGGGCTTTCCCCTGCTGATGCTTGCGGACGGCAGCATCGCGATCATGGCCCTCGTGGCGCTCATCGCCGTCGCGCAATCCGCCGTCATCCCGGCCAACGACCTCGTCACCACCATGGCGGTCCAGCGCAACCCGGGGCTCAACTACGGCCTGATCAGGGGCTTCGGTTCGGTGGCGTTCTTCTTCACCAACATCGCGGCCGGATACATGGTCGGCTGGTACGGGGCGGACGTGGTGGTGGTCGCCCTGGCGCTGATCCCGCTTTTGGGCATCACCGCGACCCTGATCGCGGTGCCAGGGGAGGGGCCCGAGCGGCCGGTCCAGGCGGGGGCGGGCGGGGGCGAGCCTTCTCCGGCCCTGCCGGGGGTCCTGTGGCTGGTCATGATCGCGGCGGCGATCACCCAGGGCAGCCATGGGGCGCTTAACGCCTTCGCCAGCATCCACTGGCGGTCGCTCGGCTTCTCCGATGCGGTCATCGGCTATTTCTGGGCCGCCGGCGTCATCGCCGAGATCCTGGTGTTCATGTTCCTCGGCCGGGCGGTGGGCCGCGGCTCCGGGGTCGGCCTGATCCTGGCGGGATCGGCGGCGGCGGCCATCCGCTTCACGATCATGTCCCTCGATCCGGGGCTGGGCCTCACCCTGGCGCTCCAGGTCCTGCACTGCCTGACCTTTGCGGCCACCCATATCGGCACCATGGCGGCGCTGACGGCCCTGTCCCCGGCGCACGCGCGGGGCCGGGCGCAAGGGATCTACGGCTCCCTGGCCGCCCTGGCCACGGCGGTCTCCACCGTGGCGAGCGGGGTGATCTACAAGGAGGGGGGCGGGCTGGTCTTCGCCGCGATGGCGCCCCTGGGAGCGCTCGGCCTCGTCCTGACGCTGGTCGCGGTGCGCCTCATGCGGGCTCAGCCCCAGAGGGCGGGTTCGGGCGGATAGACGATGCTGCCCTCGTAGCGCAGGCCCGGCTCCCGGTCCCTGGCCAGGAGGAGGGGCCCGTCCAGGTCCACGAAGCGGGCCCGGGGCGCGAGCACCATGGCGGGCGCCATGGCGAGCGACGTGCCCACCATGCAGCCGATCATGAGGGAAAAGCCCCTGGCCTCCGCCGCGTCCGCCAGGGCCAGGGCTTCGGTCAGGCCGCCGGTCTTGTCGAGCTTGATGTTGACCACGTCGTAGAGGCCCACCAGCCGGTCGAGGCCGGCCCGGTCGTGCACGCTCTCGTCCGCCAGGATGGGCACCGGGCGGTTCGCCCCTCTCAGGAACTCGTCCGCCCCTGCCGGGAGGGGCTGCTCCACCAGGGCGTAGCCCGCCTCGGCGCAGGCGGCGAGGTGCCGCTCCAGGTTCGCCTCGGTCCAGCCCTCGTTGGCGTCGGCGATCAGGGTCGATTGCGGGGCGGCCTCGCGCACCGCCCGGATGCGGTCGAGATCGCCCTCGGGAGCGCCGAACTTCACCTTGAGGATGGGCCGGTCGGCGGCCTTGGCGGCGGCCGCAGCCATCGCGTCCGGCGGGCCGAGGCTGATCGTGTAGGCGGTGGTGGCCGGGGGCCAGCGGGTCAGCCCGGCGGTGATGTGGGCGCGGATGCCGGACCGCTTGGCGTCCAGGTCCCACAGGGCGCAGTCCACCGCGTTGCGGGCCGCTCCCGGGGGCATGAGGCCCTGGAGGGCTTCCCGGGTCAGCCCCGCCTCGACCCTCGGCCGCAGGGCCTCGATGGCGGCGGCCACGCCCTCGACGGTCTCGCCGTAGCGGGAGTAGGGGACGCATTCCCCATGGCCGACCGCGCCGTTCTCGGAGATCGCGGCCGTGACGACCACCGCCTCCGTGCGCGAGCCCCGGGCGATGGTGAACGCCCCGGCGATGGGAAAGCGGTCGATGGATATGGTGAGGGTTCGCATTCTCTTCAGCTTCTTTTGAACTTCGGCTCGACTTGTGGCGCAGCAACACGCTATCACCAAGCGGAATCAACGGCGGAAGGATGATCGTGGCGCAGGGCACCCTGGCTCAGGAGCCGCAAGTGCAGATCGAGCGCGCCGGGGGCCGGGTGACCGCCAGGCTCGCCGGTCCCTGGACGGCCGCCTACGCCAACGAGGTCGAAGGCCTGGTGGCCGAGATTGCCGCCGGGGCCGACCAGAACCATGTGATCATCGACCTGAGCCGGGTGCAGCGGCTCGACACCCTGGGAGCCTGGGTTCTCGACCGGACGCGGCACGAACTGGGCGAGCAGGGGCTCGCGGCCGACTTCGCCGGGGCCACCCAGGAGCAGCACATCCTCCTCGACGAGGTCGCCTATCGCGGCTTCCAGGAGCAGGCCAAGGTCCATCACTCGGGCTTCGTGGATTTCCTCGTGGACGTGGGCCGCACCGTCAAGGACGCGGGCCAGGACCTGGTCCAGGGCGTCGCCTTCCTGGGCGAGCTGATCTCGGGCCTCGTGCGCGTGCTCGTGGACCCGCGGCGCTTTCGCGGAACCGCGGTGATCAACCAGCTCGAGCAGATCGCCTACCGGGGCGTGCCGATCATCGTGCTGATCTCATTCCTGGTGGGCTGCATCATCGCCCAGCAGGGCATCTTCCAGCTGATCCTGTTCGGCGCGACCCCCTTCGTGGTCGACCTGATCGGCATCCTGGTCCTGCGCGAGCTGGGGGTTCTCCTCACCTCCATCATGGTGGCGGGCCGCTCGGGCTCGGCCTTCACGGCCGAGATCGGCTCCATGAAGATGCGGGAGGAGATCGACGCGCTCAGGGTCATGGGGCTCGATCCCATCGAGGTTCTCATCGTTCCCCGCATCCTGGCCCTGGTGATCGGCCTGCCGCTCCTGACCTTCGTGGCCTCCATCGCGGCCCTGTTCGGCGGCGGGGTGACCGCCTGGATCTACGGCGACATCAGCCCGGACGTGTTCCTGTCCCGCCTGAGGTCCGCGGTGGCCTTCAACACCTTCATGGTGGGCCTCATCAAGGCGCCCTTCATGGCCCTGATCATCGGCATCATCGCCACCCTCGAAGGCCTGGCCGTGCAGGGGTCCGCCGAGTCCCTGGGCCGCCACGTGACCTCCTCCGTGGTGAAGTCGATCTTCATGGTCATCGTGCTCGACGGGCTCTTCGCCATGTTCTTCGCGGCCATCCGGTACTGAAGCGATGCTCGACAGGCGCAACCCCATTCCCCCGCAGGACCGAGAAGTGATCATCCGCGCCCGCGGCGTCGAGGTCGGCTTCGGGGACAAGACCATTCTCCGGGGCCTCGACCTGGACGTCTACCGCGGCGAGATCCTGGGCTTCGTGGGAGCCTCCGGCCAGGGCAAGTCGGTTCTGACCCGCGCCATCCTGGGCCTCGTGCCCAAGCGGGCCGGCACCATCGAGGTGCTGGACCAGAACCTCGACGAGCTGTCCGCCTCGGACCGCCGCCTGCTGGAGCGCCGCTGGGGCGTCCTGTTCCAGCAGGGGGCGCTGTTCTCGGCCCTGACCGTGAAGCAGAACGTCCAGGTTCCCATGCGGGAGCACCTGGACCTGTCGGACCGGCTCCTGGACGAGCTCGCCCTGCTCAAGATCGAGATGGTGGGCCTGAACCCGGACGCCGCCGACAAGCTGCCCTCGGAGCTGTCCGGCGGCATGATCAAGCGCGCCGCGCTCGCCCGGGCGCTGGCCCTCGACCCGGAGATCGTCTTCCTGGACGAGCCCACCTCGGGCCTCGACCCCATCGGCGCCGGCGAGTTCGACGAGCTGATTGCGACGCTACAGCGGACTTTGGGACTGACCGTATTCATGGTAACCCATGATCTGGACAGCCTTTATACGGTGTGCGACCGGATCGCGGCTCTGGGCGAAGGCAAAATCCTGGCGGAAGGCCCCATCGAGGTGTTGCTGGCTTCAGACCACCCCTGGCTCCGTTCATATTTTCATGGGAAACGGGCGCGGGCGGCCATGACCGCCGGCGGCCCCTAAGGTTGTTATGGAAACGCGTGCAAACTACGCCCTGATCGGTCTCTTCACCCTGGCGGTGATCGCGGCGGCCTTCGGATTCGTCTATTGGTTCTCCGGCGGCGACCGAGGGCAGGCCCGTCAGGCCGTGCGCATCGTGTTCTCCGGGTCGGTGGCCGGCCTGTCCAGGGGCTCCAGCGTCGCCTTCAACGGCCTGCGCGTGGGCGAGGTCACGGACATCAGCCTCCTGCCGGAGGACCCGCGCCGGGTGGTCGCCATCGCCCAGCTCGAAAGCACCACGCCGATCCGGTCCGACACCCGCGCCCGCCTGGAGTACCAGGGCCTGACCGGCGTCGCCAATGTCGGCCTCTCGGGCGGCGAGCCCGGCGCTCCGCCCCTGGCGGCCGGGCCGGGGCAGCCCCTTCCGACGATCTTCGCCGACCGGTCCGATTTCCAGGACCTGATCGAGACCGCCCGCACCATCGCCCGGCGCGCCGACGACGTGCTGGAGCGGGTCGGGCGGGTCATCCAGGACAACGAAGGCTCCATCAACCGCACGGTGCAGAACGTGGAGCGCTTCTCCCGGGCCCTGGGCGAGAACGCCGAAGGCATCGACCAATTCCTCGCCCAGGTGGGGCAGGCGGCCGAGAAGGTCGGCCCCCTGGCCGAGAAGCTCGAGACCCTGGCCACCAACGTGGACGAGGTGGTGCGCGCCGTGGACCGCCAGCGGGTCGCCCGCATCGTCGAGAACGTGGACAACTT
Source organism: Microvirga sp. (assembly GCA_035296545.1). Taxonomy (GTDB): domain Bacteria; phylum Pseudomonadota; class Alphaproteobacteria; order Rhizobiales; family Beijerinckiaceae; genus Microvirga. The sequence goes on along the minus strand of DATHAU010000537.1, from coordinate 4,756 downwards.
CACCCAGGCCCTGGGCGACAGCCGGCAGGCCATCGACAACACCCTGCGCAACGCGGACAGCCTGGTGGCCCGCCTCAACGACGCCGCCCCCAAGATCGACGCCGCCGCGAGCGACATCTCCGCCGTGGCAAAGGCCATCGACCCGGCCAAGGTCGGCAACACGGTGAACAAGCTGGACGAGCTGGCGCGCTCCATCGACGGCCAGCGGGTGGCGCGCATCGTGGAAAACACCGACAGCTTCGCCCAGGCCCTGGGGGAGAGCCGGCAGGCCATCGGCAATACCCTGCGCAACGCCGATACCCTCGTGGCTCGCCTGAACGACACCGCGCCCAAGCTCGACGCTGCGGTCGGCGACCTCTCCGCCGTGGTGAAGGCGATCGATCCGGCCAAGGTCGGCCGCACCATCGACAGGGTGGATCAGGTGGCGGGCTCCATCGACAGCCAGCGGGTCGCCCGCATCGTCGAGAACACGGACAGCTTCACCCAGGCGCTGGGCCAGAACCGCCAGGCCATCGACAACGCCCTGCGCGACGCCGCAAGCCTCGTCTCCCGCCTCAACGAGAGCGCGCCCAAGCTCGATGCGGCCCTGACCGAGATCGGCAACCTCACCCGGGCCATCGACGCCGCCAAGGTCGGCAGCACGGTGGACAACCTCAACACCTTCGCCCAGACCCTGGGCGCCCGCAGCCCGGACGTGGACAAGGCGATCCAGGAGGCGCGCTCGATCACCGAGAAGCTCAACAAGTCGGCCGACCGGATCGACAATGTGCTGGCGGGAGCGGAGAAGTTCCTCGGCACGGCCTCGGGCGAGACCGGGAAGGGCGCCTTCGACGAGATCCGCGCGGCGGCCGTCTCCGTGCGGGTCTTCGCCGACAACCTGAACAAGCGCACCGAAGGCATCCTGGGCGGGCTGGGACGCTTCACGGATTCCGGCCTCCGGGAATACGAGGCCCTGGCCACGGAGGGCCGCCGGACCCTGGGCGACATCAGCCGCGCCGTCCGGGCCCTGGAGCGTAATCCACAGCAGATTCTTTTCGGTGGCCGTCCCAACATCCCCGAATACAATGGACGCCGCTAAGTAACCTCTATGTGTGGATCACCCGTGTCGCTTCCCCCCAACAAGAGGGCCTGGACCCTCCGGCGCCTTGCGCCGGCGCTGGTTCTGGCCGCGCTGACCGGCGCCTGCTCGTCGGCGCCTACCCCCGCTACCTTCGATCTCTCGGCGCCTTCGTCCCGGATCAGGGGCGCGGCCGGGGTCCAGGTTCTGGTGGCCGAGCCCGCGGCCCTGCAGTCCCTCTCGACCCAGCAGATTCTGGTGAAGGATGCGAGCGGCGCGATCTCGTCCCTAGGGGGCGGGCAATGGGCCGACAACCTGCCCCGCCTGATCCAGACCCGCCTGATCAACACCTTCGAGAACGCCTCGCAGCTTCGCGGCGTCGCCCGCCCGAGCAGCGGCGCGGTGGCCGACGCGCAGCTGATCTCCGAGCTGCGCCGCTTCGAGATCGCCACCCCCGGCAACGAGGCGGTGGTGGAAATCTCCGCCAAGATCGTGAGCGAGCAGAACGGGCGCATCGTCAACGGCCGGATCTTCCGGAGCCGCGTGCCTGCCGCCGCCGTGGATGCCCCCAACGCCGCCCGCGCCCTCGACGACGCCCTGTCCGTGGTGATGCTCGACATCGTCCGCTGGGTGAGCGCAAGCCAGCTCCCGCGGCGCGACGCGCCGCCCCCTGATGCGACCAGCCAGGCCCCGGCCCCGGAAGCGACGAACCCCCAGGCCGAGGCAGGGAAGGCCGATCAAGCGGCGAAGTCCTGACCGGGCCGGCGCCCGGGAACCCACCTCGGAATCCGGCTTAGAAGAGACACCCCCTCATCCTGAGGAGGCGCGAAGCGCCGTCTCGAAGGATGATCCAGGGAGCGCCGGAAGCGCCAACGGTCTCCCTCTCCCGGGTGGGAGAGGGTTAGGGGTGAGGGAAGGCCCTCTCCGAGAGAAGCACAGCCGGTGGTGAGCGGAGACCTCGGCGCTTCACCCTGGACCCGCACACCCTCACCCCTGCCCCTCTCGCACACGGGAATGGGGACACGTCGCGTTTCCCCATTCCCTGGATCATCCTTCGAGACGCCTGCTATCGCAGGCTCCTCAGGATGAGGGCGGTATCGCAAGGCGGCTCCCACCCTAAGCGCACATGAAAAACGCGGCCCGAAAGGCCGCGTTTTGCCGGGTTCTCCGTGGCGGATCGGTTCTAGTCGAACCGGCCGCTCGCATGGGCCAGCATGGTGTAGACCTTGCCGGTCTCCGAGGTGAGATAGGTCTTGGTCAGCATGGAATCCCGGTCGTCGCGGGAGACCTCCGCCAGCAGGCGCTCGAACTCCTCCACATAGCGGTCCACCGTCTGCCGGAACTCGGGTTCGGCCTGGTACTTGCGGCGGATCTCGTCGAAGGTCTGCTGGCCCTGCAGGGTGTAGAGGCGGCGGGTGAACACGTTGTGCTCGCCGCGCTTGTAGCGGTCCCACAGCTCGACGGCCGCGTCGTGGTCGATCATCCGGGCGATGTCCACCGAGATCGAATCCAGGGATTCGAGGCTGTTGGCCCGGGTGCGCTCCGCGCCGCGGTTCACGGTGCGGTTCGGCTCCGCGTTCTCGTCGCGGGAGGCCCGGTTGAGAAGATCCGAGAGCCAGCCGCCGCGGGTCGCGGCCTCGGCCCGGGGAGCAGGGCTCGGCGCGGCGGGCGGGGCGGCCTGGGGACGGACCGCCGGAGCGGGGGAGGGGGCAGGCGCCGGCTTGGCCTCCACCTGGCGGGCCGCCATCGGCGCAGAGACGGGAGTGGGCGCAGGGACAGGCGCAGGGGTGGGCGCAGGGGTGACGACCCGCTGCTCCACGGCGGCCGCCAGAGCGACGGATGCGGCCGCGGCGGGAGCCTCGTTCACCCGGCGGGGCTGAACGGCCGGGGCCGCGTCCACCACCCGGTTGGAGCGCGACACCAGGGCGGACAGCTCGTTGAGGGCGCGGATCTGGTCGGCGACCACGCGGCGCATGTTGGCGGCGGTCTCCTGGGTCTCCTGGGGCAGCTCCACGACCCCGCGGCGGAGTTCGGCGCGGGTGGCCTCCAGCTCGCGCTGGATCTGGCCCGTCATGCCGCGCAGCTCGCCCATGGTGTCGCGGAACTTGGCGGTGGCGCCGCGAAGGGCCTCGGCCATCTCGGCGGTGGCCTGCTCGTAGGCCTCCCGCAGGGCGGCGGTCGTCCGCTCGCTTTCCTCGCCGGTGGAGGCGCGGATGCGCTCGAACTGCTCGCCGATGGCCCCGACGGTGGATTCGGCCGTGTCGGTGAGCACGGAGCCGATCCGGCGGGCGCGGTCCTCGGCGCTCTGGAGGGAGCCTTCCACCAGGCTGGTGAAGGAGCGCGTGACGGATTCGAGGTCCTGCGAGCGCTCGTTGATGCGCCCGAGAAGCTCGTCCAGCGCCTGCTGCCGGCCGGAGAGGGCCTCGCTCATGCGGGTCTCGACCCGCTCAAGCGCCGCGGAAGCCTCGGTGAGGGTCTGCATCTGCGTCCGGGTGGTGTCGGTGAGCGCGCGGGCGCGCTCCTCCAGGGTGTGGGCCAGCTCCGTGGCCTGCTGGATCGCGCCGGAGGACACGCTCCGGAGGGCCTCCACCTGATCGGCCACCTGGCCGGAGGCGCGGCCCGTCTGGGAGGCGATGTCGGACAGGAGCCCTTCGATCTGCTGAACCCGTCCCGCGAGGCCGTCCCCAACCGCCCCGAGGTTGCTGCCGGCGGAGTCCGCCACCTGCTGGAGGGTGCGGTTGGCGTCCTGCAGGCGTGCGAGCACGTCGGACAATTCCCCCCGCAGGCGCTCGTTGGTGCCCACCAGGCTCTCCACGGTGCGCGCCGCGCCCTCGTCGAGGGCCGCCCGCATGGACTCGGTGGATTGCATGTAGGACGAGGTGAGCGCCTCCGTGCGGTCCTGGAGCGTCGCCAGCATGGCGCCGCTGCGGTCCTGCAGGCCTTCGATCACCGCATGGCTGCGCTCGTCCAGGGCGCGCAGGGTGGTGTCGCTGATGGCCGCGACCTCGCGGCTGATGACCTCGCCGCGGCTGCTCAGGCTCTCCAGGAGGGAGGCGCCCTGGCGGTCGAAGATGGAGCGGATCTCGCCGATGTGGCTGCCCAGGGACGAGACGGCGGCCTGGCCGCGCTCGCCGATGGTCTCCACCACCCCTTCGAGGCGGTTGACCACCCGGTCCTCGAACAGGGTCACGCGCTGGTCGAGGGTGGCGGCGAGCTCCCCGGTGCGGCTGCCAAGCGTTGCGGTGATCTCCTCCACGCGGCCGCCCAGGGCCGCGTTGATCTCTTCAATGCGGCTGCCCAGGGTCGCCGTGATCTCCCGGGCGCGGCTTCCGAGCGTCGCATTGATCTCCTCGGTGCGGCTGCCGAGGGTTGCGGCGATTTCTTCCGCGCGGGTGCCGAGGGTCCGGTCGAGCTCGGACACACGCTCGCCCAGGGTGTGATGGATCTCCGTGGCGCGGGCGCCGAGGGTCTCATTGATCTCCGAGGCGCGCGCGCCGAGAGTCTCGTTGATCTCCGTAGCGCGGGCGCCGAGGGTCTCGCTGATCTCGGACGCGCGCGTGCCCAAGGTCTGGTTGATCTCGGACAAGCGGTCGCCGAGGGTCTGGCGGATCTCTTCCGCGCGGCTGCCGAGGGTGTGGTTGATCTCGAAGGCGCGGGCGCCCAGGGTTTCGGCGATCTCGTCGGCGCGGCTGCCGAGAA
>DATHAU010000536.1:0-2478 GCA_035296545.1 Microvirga sp. | reverse complement strand
GGCCGCCGCCGAGCCCTACCGCCATCCTGTTGCCCTTCGGGATCTCGAAGTAGCGATGGATCTCCCGCATCATGTCCAGCAGGATCTTGTCCGCCGGGTAGCCGCGATGCATGCTCCGGCCGATCTCGGCGGCCGTGAAGGGGCCGAGGTCGTTCCCCCGGTCGTCGAGCTTGCGGTAGGTCTTTTCGAGCCAGGCCTCGAACTCAAACCGGAGCCGCCGCCCCTCGACCTCGTCCGCGGTGGCGTCGGTGATGGGGCCGACGCCGAAGAAGCGGTTCGAGGGCGGACGCGGCGGGCCGCCCGCGGTTGCCTGGAGGGCGGCTTGGTGTTCCCGCTTCAGAAGTTCGATCTTGGACATGATAGGCGCGTTTCCTCCGCCTGCGGCGGCATTTTCGTTTGTGAAGGACGGCTTGCGGTCAGCCCCTGGCCACGTCGGCGAGGGCCTGCTTGAAGACCTGCGACGCCATCAGGGTCTGGCACCGGTTGAACCGGGTCAGGGAATAGGCCCAGAAATCGTCGGCCGGGTTCTGGTTCACGTGCTGGATCAACCCCCAGAGAGTCCAGAGGAAATCGCACATGGCCTTGTAGATGACGACGCGCCCGCGATCAGCGGGGGACGGCGCCGTGCCGAAATAGGCCGCCAGCATCTCCTCCTCCTGGTCCGGAGACATCTGGCCTTCGACGCTCAGATCCCCGAGGTCCCACATGGGATCGTTCATGCCGGAATATTCCCAGTCGACGATCCACATCCTTGAGCCGGTGTCGAGGAAGTTCTCGCACAAGGGATCGCAGTGGCAGGCGACGATGGGAAGCGGGTGGGCGGCGAGCGCGGCGCGAACGCTCTCGGCCGCCCGCATGGCCTCCCGGTAGCCGTCCGGAAGGGTGGCGTTGCGCGCGTCGAGGATCTTCATGTAATCGTCGACCATGGCGAAGAGCTCGAACCGGTTCTCGAAGACGGCGTCGCTCGCATGCAGGTGGCGCAGGGCCGTGCCGGCCCTTCCCGGAGCCCCTTTGCGGGTCTTGAACAATTCGGCCGACATGGTGGTGGTGCCGGCGAGAAACTCCGTCACGCAGATTCCGGTCTCGTCCGAGAAATGCACCACGGGCGCGCCCACCCCGACCCGCGCCGCCTCGATGGCCGCGCGGGCCTCGTGCCGGCGGTTGATGTATTCCTCCGTGCCCTCCCCCGGGATGCGCAGGCAATAGGCCTTCCGGTCGGTGGCGATGCGGTAGACCCGGTTGGTGAGGCCGCCGAGGCGCTCCACCTCCCTCGCCTCCCCGCATTCCGGCAGGGCCTTCCAGGCGGCGAGAGCCTCGTCGATCGTGGTGTCTGTCATAGGTCAACCCTTCAAACGCGCCATCTGCGGATCGTACAGGCAGCGCGGGACCCGCCGGGCCGGATAGGATCGTCCGAACGCTTCGATCTCGAAATGGGTATGCTTCGCCACATCGGCCGGAAGGTAGCCAAAGGCGATGGTCTTCGCAACGGAGTGCCCGTAGCCGGTGCTGGTGGTGCGGCCGATCACCTTGCCGTCGAGGAGGATGGTCTCGCCGCCGTGGAAGGGCGCGAAATCCTCCACCACGAAGGTGCAGAGCGTTTGCCTCACGCCCTCGGCCTTGATGCGCTGAAGGGCGTCCCGGCCGATGAAGTCGCCCTTGCCGAGGGAGACGCAGAAGCCGAGCCCCGCCTCGTAGGGATTGAGGTCCGGGGTGATGTCCGTGGACCAGTAGAGATAGCCCTTCTCCAGGCGGCAGGATTCGATGGCGCGATAGCCCGCATTGGCGATGCCGAAGGGTTTTCCCGCCTCCCACAGGATGTCGTACACATGGGCGGCGTATTCCTGCGGGATGTAGAGCTCGTAGCCCAGTTCGCCCACATAGCCGAGGCGGGCGGCCAGGACCCGGGCGAAGCCGACCTCGATGGTCTTCACCCGGAAAAACCCGAGCCCCTCGTTCGATACGTCGTCATCGGTGGCAAGCGAAAGGATGTCCCTTGCCCGCGGCCCGCAGATGTTCAGGGTCGCATAGGCGCCGGTCACGTCGCGCATGGCGATCGTGTCCGGCAGGTGGCGGCGCACCCAGGCGCTGTCGCGCACGCCGAAGCCCGATCCGGTGACCAGCAGGAACCTGTCCGCATCCACATGCAGGAAGGTCACGTCCGCCTCGATCCCGCCGCGCTCGTTGCAGAGCTGCGTGTAGACCGCCTTGCCGGGGGGACCTGCGAGATTGTTCGCCGCGATGCGCTGAAGGGCCTCCTGGGCTCCCGGGCCGCTGATCTCGAACTTCGAGAACGAGGTCTGGTCGATGAGGGCGGCCCGTTCGCGGATGGCCCGGCATTCCTCGCCCACCGCATCGAACCAGTTCGGCTTGTCCTCGAAGCTCGGGATGTCGTAGGGCTCGTCCTTCGCCCGGGCGAACCAGTTGGCGCGCTCCCAGCCGAAGCGGCTGCCGAACACGGCGCTCGCCGCCTTGAGCCGG
>DATHAU010000535.1:0-1682 GCA_035296545.1 Microvirga sp. | reverse complement strand
CGTCGGGCCGCTCCCGCATTGTGCCGGCCGGAATCACCCCGCCTGACGAGGTGCCGGACGAGGCGTTCCCCATGGTGCTCTCCACGGGGCGCATCCTGGAGCACTGGCACACGGGCTCCATGACCCGGCGCTCGGAGGCGCTGGACGCCATCGAGCCCGAGGCCTTCGCCTTCATGCACCCGCGCGAGCTGAAGAAGCGCGATCTCGCGGCGGGCGACGCGATCCGGCTGGAGACCCGGCGCGGCATGGTCGAGGTGCGGGTGCGGGCCGACCGGGACGTGCCGGAGGTCATGGTGTTCATGCCCTTCTGCTACGAGGAGGCGGCGGCGAACCTCCTCACGAACCCGGCGCTGGACCCGTTCGGCAAGATCCCGGAGTTCAAGTTTTGCGCCGTGCGGGTGGTGCCGGCGCAGGGGGTGGCAGAGGCGGCGGAGTAGACGACCGCTCCTCCACCCCCGGGGAGAGGGGGACACGAAGAGTACCTAGCTGTGTTGCGAAATCTCACGGCGCAGCCGCGGACGGCTCGTGAGACGGTCATAGGATCCGAGCCTGCGCTCTCGCCGCGCTGCAGTCGTGGAGTTCCGCCCAGCTCCCTCCCCTTCTCGTCTGTCCCATCCGCGATCCGGGCCTTAAGCGTTCGGGCACTGGTGCCCGCTGCATCTCTAGGCCGCGTGGACGTATTTAGTCTGGCTGCGCCGGGCGGCGCTACTGACGAAGGCAAGGAACGAGGCGGCGGTCTGGTGGTCGCGGGTCGCGACGCGCCGGAACGGCTTCAGCTTGGAGACGAGCCGCTCCACCCTGTTGCGCAAACGATAGAACCGCTCGTCGTGGGCCACGGGCTCGCGCCGGTGGCATCGGGCGGGGATCACCGGCAGGGCCCCGTGCAGGAGCAGGTGTGAGCGAAGCTCATCCGCGTCGTCGCTCTTGTCCGCAAGCCAGAGCGTCTGGGCCAGCCGTGCTCCCTCCAGGAGTTCCGGCACGGCGGTCAGATCGTGGCGCTCGCCCCCGGTCAGGGCAAAGGCGAGCGGCATCCCGTTCGCGTCGGCTCGGATGTGGAGCTTCCTCGAGAAGCCCCCGCGTGAACGCCCGAGCGCCACGGCGGCGCTGGCGCTCCCCCTTTGACCCGTCTGGCTCCCGCTGCATGCTGGTGGGCTCGGATCACGGTGGAGTCGAGCATCCGGACCCGCTCGTCCGCCAGCCCTGCCCGGCTGATGGCCTCGAATGCGGCCTCGAACACGCCTTGGTCCCGCCAGCGTGCAAAGCGGCGCCAGATCGTGTTCCATGGCCCAAACCGTTCCGGCAGCGCCCGCCAGCGCGCACCTTCGCCGGCCATCCAGAGCAGGGCGTCGAGAAAGGTGCGGGTCGGAACTGTCGCGGGCTGGCCCACACGGCCCCGCTCGGGCGGGAAGAAGCCCGACCAGACCTGCCATTCGGCGTCGCTCAGACCATCACTCGCCGCCATCTCCGTCCTCCCCTGAGCAAATCAGAGGAGAACCGTCCACCTCCCGGTGGGTTCATTTGTCCACGCGACCTATCTGTCTGGATGCGAGACGTCCTTTGCGGCTTCGACGATCATCATGGCTTTGGGCATGATGCACGGGTCGGCCGGCGGCTCGTAGCGGCGACTGATCAGGCGCGGCTTGGCCACGAGCCGTCGTCGCACCGCCTCGGCGGGCGAAATG
>DATHAU010000534.1:0-2053 GCA_035296545.1 Microvirga sp. | reverse complement strand
CGCTCTTCCTCCCACCGTCATGGTTATGGATCCCCGCCTGCGCGGGGATGACCCGCGAGGGTGTCGCCACGGGAGAGTGGATTCCCTTCCTGGCGGGCTCACGCCCGCGACCGCTGCGCTCCGGCCGGGAGGACGGCGGTTACTCCGCCTTGATGTTCGCGGCCTTGATGATGTCCGACCAGGTCTGGATCTCCTGGACCAGGTAGGGCTTGAAGGCCTCCGGGTCGCGCACGTTCAGGGTGAAGCCGAGCTTGGTGATGCGCTCCTTCACGTCGGGCTTGTTCAGGATCCCCATGATGGCGCCCGACAGCCTGTCGAGGATGGGCTTGGGGGTGTTCGCGGGGGCGAAGAAGGCCGCCCAGGATTCCGCGTCCGCGTTGGCGATGCCCTGCTCGCGCAGGGTCGGCACGTCGGGGGCCTGCGGGTTGCGCTTGGGGCTGGCGATGCCGATGGCCCGCATCTGGCCGGCCTGGAACTGGCCCAGCACGCTCGGCAGGGTGGAGTTCGACACGTCGATGCGCCCGCCCATGATGTCCGTGACCAGGGGAGCCGCGCCCCGGAACGGCACATGGGTCATCTGGATGCCGGTGCGGGTCATGAACAGCTCGGTGGCGAGATGCGAGCCCGAGCCCACCCCCGTGGAGCCGTAATTGAGCTTGCCCGGGTCCTTCTTGGCGAGCGCGATCAGCTCGGGAATGGTTCTCGCGGGCAGGTCGTTCTTGACCACGAACACGTGCTCGAAGGCGCCTGCGCCGGCCAGCGGCGCGAAGTCCTTCACGGCGTCGTAGCCCGGCTCTTTGAGCAGGAACATGTTGTTGCCGTGGGTCTGGTTGTTGCCGAAGATGATGGTGTAGCCGTCGGGCTCGGCCTTCGCCACCGTGCGGGTGCCGACCGCCCCCGAGGCTCCTGCCAGGTTCTCCACCACCACGTTCTGGCCGAGATCCCGGCCCAGCTCCTCCGCCACGATGCGGGCGATCACGTCGGTGGGGCCGCCCGCCGGGTAGGGGACCACCATCTTGACGACGCGGCTGGGATAGGTCTGCGCCGCGGCGGGGGTAGCGAAGAGCGCAGCCCCTGCGAAAAGGCTGAGCGCGAGCCGGCGGGTCACGGAATGGATCATGGAAGGGCGTCTCCTCGAAAACCCGTTATCGGCGGGCTGTTTTGCTTGCCTGGACAGCCGAGGCGGATTAGGGTCCGCCGCCGTCACAACCCCCTTCTAGCGCCCCCACCGGAGGATTCCCATGGGCTTTTTGTCTGACGCCCTCTCGCGCATCAAGCCGTCTGCGACCATCGTCATCACGCAGAAGGCGCGGGATCTCAAAGCCCAGGGGCGGGATGTGATCAGCCTTTCGGTCGGCGAGCCGGATTTCGATACCCCCGACCACATCAAGGAAGCGGCCATCGCGGCGATCCATCGGGGCGAGACCAAGTACACGCCGGTTTCCGGCATCGTTCCCCTGCGCGAGGCCATCGCCCGCAAGTTCAAGCGCGAGAACGGCCTCGACTACAAGCCCTCGCAGACCATCGTGTCCACCGGCGGCAAGCAGGTGATCTACAACGCCCTGCTCGCCACCCTGAACCCGGGCGACGAGGTGATCGTGCCGGCGCCCTACTGGGTGTCCTATCCGGAGATGGTCGGCCTGTGCGGCGGCACGCCGGTCTTCGTGGAATGCACCATGGAGCACAATTTCAAGCTCCAGCCGGAGCCCTTGGAGCGGGCGATCACGCCCAGGACCAAGTGGATCATCCTCAACTCGCCGTCGAACCCGACGGGAGCCGCCTATACCCGCGCCGAGATGAAGGCCATCACGGACGTGCTCATGCGCCATCCCCAGGTGTGGGTGCTCACCGACGACATGTACGAGCACCTGACCTACGGCGATTTCGAGTTCGTGACCCCGGCCCAGGTGGAGCCCGGCCTCTACGAGCGCACCCTGACCATGAACGGCGTGTCCAAGTCCTACGCCATGACCGGCTGGCGCATCGGCTATGCCGGGGGCCCCGAGCACCTCATCAAGGCCATGGATTTCGTGCAGGGCCAGCAGACCTCCGG
>DATHAU010000533.1:0-5857 GCA_035296545.1 Microvirga sp. | reverse complement strand
GCGCGCCGGCACCGGCGAGACCTTCTGGCAGTTCCGGCCCTTCGTGGCAGGCGAAGCCGCCCAGCGCATCGACTGGCGCCGGTCGGGGCGGGACGACCGGCTCTACGTGCGCGAGCGCGAATGGGAGACCGCCCAGACCATCTGGGCCTGGATCGACCGCTCCGCCTCCATGGGTTTCGCGTCCGACCTCGCCCAGGCTCCCAAGATCGAGCGGGCCATCGTGCTCGGGCTCGCCATGGCCGATTGCTTCGTCGAGGCGGGCGAGCGGGTGGGAATGCTGGGCCTCCTGTCGCCCCGCGCCTCGCGCAAGATCGCCGAGACCATGGCCCAGACCATGGTGGCGGACCGCTCCTCCCTGGAGGACGACCTGCCGCCGGCGGCCCCCATCGCGCCCCAGGACGAGGCGATCCTGATCGGCGACTTCCTGTCCCCCCCAGGCCGCATCGCCGCCGTCGTGGAGGGCATCTCGTCCCGGGGCGGACGGGGCCACCTGGTGATGATCGTCGATCCGGTGGAGGAGACCTTCCCGTTCCAGGGCGAGGCGGTCCTGCACGACCTGGAGGACGGCCTGTCCCTGCGCGTGGGCGACGCGGCGGCCTGGGGCCGCACCTACCGGGCGCGCATCGAGCAGCACCGGGCGCAGCTCGACGAGGTTGTGCGCCGCCGGGGCTGGACCATGACCATCCACCGCACAGACCGGCCCGCCAGCGAGGCGGCCCTGCGCCTCATGACCCTTGTGACCGCCTCTCGCGGCGCCAATCCGGCGGGGCGTTAGATCATGCTGGGCCTTCCCCTCACCTTCACGGTTCCCCTGGTCCTGACGGCGCTGGCGGCGCTGCCGGCGATCTGGCTGCTCCTGCGCATCACGCCGCCGCAGCCCAGGCGGGTGGACTTCCCGCCCCTGAAGATCCTCGCCGACCTGCGCCCGGAGCGGGAAACCCCCGCCCGCACCCCCTGGTGGCTCCTGCTCCTGCGGCTGACGCTCGCCGCCTTCCTGATCCTGGCGGCGGCGGGTCCCGTGTGGAACCCGCTCGCCGGCGACAGCAGCCGCGCGCCGCTCCTGCTCGTGCTCGACAACGGCTTTGCCGCCGCCCACGACTGGCGCGACCGGCTGAGCCTCGCGTCCGAGCGGATCGAGGCGGCGGGACGGGAGGGCCGCGTGGTCGCCCTGACCGGCACGGCGGAGGAGCCCGCCGCCATCCAGCCGTCGAACCCGGCCGCCGCCCTGGAGCGCCTGCGCTCCTTCAAGCCGCTGCCGCACCTGCCGGACCGCAACGCGCACCTGGATTCCATCCGGCGCTTCCTGGAGTCCACCCCCGACGCGGAGATCGTCTGGATCAGCGACGGGGTCGCGGGCGTTGACGGTCAGGGCTTCATCGACGGCTTGACCCCCATGGCGGCAGGACGGCAGATCACGGTTCTGAAATCCGAGCGCGCTCCGGCGCTCGCCATCTCGGGCGTGGAGAACGCGGTCGGCAACCTGAACGTCAGGATCGTGAGGGCGGAGCCCAACGGGCGCGATTCCGGCGCCGTGCGCGCCCTCGACCTCAAGAACCTGCCCCTCGCCGACATACGCTTCTCCTTCGAGGCGAACGCCACCGAAGCGACGGCCACCTTCGACGTTCCCACGGAGATCAGGAACGCCATCGCGCGCATCGAAATCCTCGGGGAGGGTTCGGCCGGGGCCGTCAGCCTGCTCGACGAGCGCGGCAAGCGCCGCCGCGTGGGCCTCGTGTTCGGCGGCACCTCCGACCAGGCGCAGCCGCTCCTGTCGCCGCTCTACTACATCGAGCGGGCGCTCTCCCCCTATTCCGAGATCCGCATGGGCCGCGGCGGCGGCGCGGACGCGGTCAACCAGCTCATCGACGAGCAGGTGTCCGTGCTGGTTCTCGCCGATGTGGGCGGGCTCGACCGGGAGACGCTCGGCAAGGTGACGGCCTTCGTGGAACGGGGCGGCCTGCTCCTGCGCTTCGGCGGCTCGCGGCTCGCCGCCGGCAACGACGACCTGGTGCCCGTGCGCCTGCGCCGGGGCGGCCGCAGCCTGGGCGGCACCCTGTCGTGGGATACGCCCAAGACCTTCGCGCCCTTCACCCGGGAGAGCCCCTTCTTCGGCCTCAACATTCCGCAGGAGATCGGCATCCGCCGCCAGATCCTGGCGGAGCCCGACGGGGACCTGCCCGCCCGCACCTGGGCGTCGCTCGCCGACGGCACGCCCATCGTCACGGCGGACAAGCGCGGCGACGGCCTGATCGTGCTCTTCCACGTGACCGGCGACACCACCTGGTCGAACCTGCCCCTGTCCGGCCTCTTCGTCGACATGCTGCGCCGGATCACGGCGCTCGCCGGCGCGCCCGACGACGTGACCGCCGAGGGGCGCAACGCGGAGAACCAGACCGTGGCCCCACGCCTCACCCTCGACGGCTACGGCATCTTCGCCTCGCCCCCCGCCAACGCCCGCGCGGTCGCCCGCACCTACAACGAGCGCGCCACCGCGGAGCATCCGCCGGGCTTCTACGGGCCGGTGGATTCGAGCCTCGCGGTGAACCCGCTCGTGGCCAGCGACAGGCTAGCGCCCCTGAACTTCGCGCCCCTCAACGCCCGGATCGCCCCGCTCGCCGGAGCCCAGACCGTGGACCTGCGCACGCCCCTCTTCACCCTGGCCCTGGTGCTGCTCCTCCTCGACACCCTGGCGGCTCTGTGGCTCGGGGGCCACCTGGCCAATCTCTTCGGCCGCCGCACGCGCCGGGCGGGGGCCGCCGCCGCCATCGCGCTGGCCGCGCTTCTGGGGCTGGGAGCGGCCCCCACGGACCTCCAGGCCCAGGAGCGCAGGCCTCCCACCGTGTCGGCCCCCCGGGAGGGGCTCAGCGCCGCCCTGGTGACGCGCCTCGCCTATGTGATCACCGGCGATCCGCAGGTGGACGAGACCAGCAAGGCGGGCCTTGCCGGATTGACCCAGGTGCTGGGGCAGCGCACGGCCCTGATGCCCGGCGAGCCCATCGGCATCGACCTGGCCCGGGACGAGATCGCCTTCTATCCCCTGCTCTACTGGCCCATCGTGGCGACGCGGCCCATGCCGTCCGAGGCCGCGATCCGCCGCCTCGACGCCTTCATGAAGGGCGGCGGCACCGTGATCCGGGACACCCGCGACGCCTTCGGCAGCCGCCCTGACGGGGCGGTGAGCGCCGAGGGGCAGTACCTGCGCCGGATGCTCGCCACCCTGGACATCCCGGAGCTGGAGCCGATCCCCGCCGATCACGTGCTCACCAAGACCTTCTACATCCTCGACACCTTCCCAGGGCGCTACGCCACGGGCCAGACCTGGGTCGAGGTTCTGCCGCCCCAGGCCGAGGGGGAGGCCAACCGCCCGGCCCGCTCGGGCGACGGGGTCTCGCCCATCATCATCACGGCCAACGACCTGGCGGCGGCCTGGGCCATCGGCTCCCGGGGGGAATGGCTCAACCCCGTCGTCGGCAGCGACCAGCGCCAGCGCGAGATGTCCTATCGCGGCGGGGTCAACATCGTCATGTACGCGCTCACCGGCAACTACAAGACCGACCAGGTGCACGTGCCCGCCCTGCTCGAACGTCTCGGGCAGTAGGGCCCTTCATGCCAAAGCAGGTCCCGGCCTTGCCCCCGAAAACGTCTCGAACCCGTAACCGAAGCCCCTTCGCCGCGTCCGGCGGGGCGGCCTGAGGGAGATGCCTTTGCTCTCGGTCAGTTTCTCGCCCCTCATCCCCGCCTATGCGCTCTGGGCCCTGGGCGCGGTCGCTCTCCTGCTCGCCGGCCTGGCCCTGGCGTCCCGGGGGCCGGTGGCGATCCTCCGGGCGGTGGCTCTCGGCCTCGTCCTCCTGGCGCTCGCCAACCCGGCCCTGGTGCAGGAGGAGCGCGAGAAGGTGAAGGACGTGGTGGCGGTCGTCGTCGACCGCTCCACCTCCCAGACCCTCGGCGACCGCTCCCCCATGACCGATCAGGTGCGGGCCGAGCTGGAGCGCCGCTTCGGCGCGCTCCCCAACGTGGAGCCCCGCTACATCGACGCGGTCGACGGGAGCGGGGACGACGGCACGCGCCTGTTCGCCGCCCTGTCCAACGGCCTCGCCGACGTGCCGCCGGACCGCCTGGCGGGCGTGGTCTTCGTCACCGACGGGGTGGTTCACGACATTCCCAACTCCGTGGACGGCCTGGGCTTCAAGGCCCCCCTCCACGCCCTCGTGACCGGCCGGCCCGACGAGCGCGACCGGCAGATCAAGCTGGTGGAGGCCCCCCGCTTCGGCATCGTGGGCAAGGACCAGACCATCCGGGCCCAGTTCATGGAGCGCGGCGGCACGGGCTCCGCCCTCGTCACCGTGCGCCGGGACGGGCAGGTGTTCACCCGCCAGCAGGTGCGGGCCGACACGCCCTTCTCGATCCAGGTGCGGATCGACCATGGCGGGCCCAACGTGGTCGAACTCGAGGTGGAGGGCCTCCCGGGCGAGCTGACCCAGGCCAACAACCGGGCCGTGGTGTCCATCGAGGGCATCCGCGAGAAGCTGCGCGTGCTCCTGGTGTCCGGCGAGCCCCATGCGGGCGAGCGCACCTGGCGCAACCTGCTGAAATCCGACGCCAACGTGGACCTCGTGCACTTCACGATCCTGCGCCCGCCGGAGAAGCAGGACGGGACGCCCATCAACGAGCTCTCCCTCATCGCCTTCCCGACCCGGTCCCTGTTCCAGGAGAAGATCAAGGAATTCGACCTGATCATCTTCGACCGCTACGCCAACCAGAGCATCCTGCCCTCGAGCTATTTCGAGAACATCGTGCGCTACGTGCGCGAGGGCGGCGCGATCCTGGTGGCGGCGGGGCCGGAATTCGCCAGCTACGGCAGCCTCGCCCAGACGCGCCTTGCGCCGGTCATCCCCGGCGCTCCCAACGGCCGCATCGTCGAGCAGCCCTACAAGGCGGCCATCACCGACACCGGCGCGCGCCACCCGGTGACCCGGGACCTGCCGGGCTCCGAAACCAACCCTCCCGCCTGGGGCGAGTGGCTGCGCATCATCGACGCCCAGGTCCAGTCGGGCTCCACCATCATGTCGGGCGCCAACAACCTGCCGCTCCTCGTCCTGCGCCGGGAGGACAAGGGCCGGGTGGCCCTGCTTCTCTCCGACCACGCCTGGCTCTGGGCGCGGGGCTACCAGGACGGCGGCCCGCATCTCGACCTCCTGCGCCGCCTCGCCCATTGGCTCATGAAGGAGCCCACCCTGGAGGAGGAGGCCCTGCGGGCCAGCGTGGCCGGGCGCGACATTCGCATCGAGCGCCAGACCATGGCCGAGGCCGCCGCTCCCGCCACCCTGGTGGCCCCGAGCGGGGCCGAGAGCAGCATCGCCCTCGGGCAGGCCCGCCCGGGCCTGTTCACCGCGCAGGTGGCCAGCCGCGAGCTCGGCTTGCACACGGTGCGCTCGGGCGACCTCATCGCCTTCGTGAGCGTGGGCCCGGCCAATCCCCGCGAGCTCATGGACGTGTTCAGCAGCACGCAAGCCCTCGCGCCCATCGCGGAGGCGACGGGCGGCTCCGTGCGGCGGGTGGCGGTGGCCGGAGACCAGGGCATCACCGTGCCGCGGATTCTTGCCGTGCATTCCGGCTCGCGCTTCTCGGGCAGCGACTGGATCGGCATCAAGCCCAGCGAGAGCGCCATCGTGCGCGGCGTCTCCGTCTTCCCCCTCGCCCTGGGCTTCCTCGGCCTCACGCTCCTCGTGGGCGCGACGGTCGCGGCCTGGCTGACGGAAGGGCGCAGGCGGGCTTGAGGCGGTCCTCACAGACGGCACCACTGGTTTCCCTCCCCCTTGTGGGGAGGGCCAGGGTAGGGGTGTGAGCGATAGCCTAT
>DATHAU010000532.1:0-6735 GCA_035296545.1 Microvirga sp. | reverse complement strand
CGGCGCGATCATCGGCGGGCTCATCATCGGCGTCGGCGAGAAGCTCGGCGAGTTCTACTGGGGACCGCTGGTGGGCGGCGGCGTCGAGACCTGGCTCGCCTACGTGATCGCCCTGCTCTTCCTGCTCTACAGGCCGCAGGGCCTGTTCGGCGAGAAGATCATCGAGAGGATATAGCCAGTGGCGAGTGGTGAATGGCGAATGGTTATTTGTACTTCGTTGGTCGTGAGCGATGGCTGCCGGGCCTGGTGCAGGACCCACCACCAACCAACAACCATTCACCACCCACCTCTATTCGCCATTCGCCATTCGCCATTCGCCATTCGCCCTTCCTAAGTGAGGCAATTGTGCTCTACCGCCAGGCCGGCCAGTTCAAGTCCAACTACGTCGCGGACAGCGCGATCTTTCCCCTGCGCCAGGATCGCATCGGCCTCGGCCTCATCGTCCTGGCCGCCTATTCCCTCGCGTTCCTGGGCAACAGCTTCCTGCTCCAGGCGGTGATGATCCCGTTCCTGGTGTTCTCGCTCGCCTCCATCGGCCTCAACATCCTCACCGGCTATACGGGCCTCCTGTCCCTGGGCACGGGGGCGTTCATGGGGGTCGGGGCCTATGCCTGCTACAAGCTGATGACCGCTTTTCCGGACGTGAACGTGATCGTCTGGATCCTGGCCTCGGGCTTCTTCTCCGCCGCCATCGGAGCCCTGTTCGGGCTGCCGTCGCTTCGCATCAAGGGCTTCTATCTGGCGGTCGCCACGCTGGCGGCGCAGTTCTTCCTGCAATGGTGCTTCATCCGCATCCCGTGGCTCGTGAACTACAACGTCTCGGGCGCCCTCGACGCGCCCCTGCGCACCCTGTTCGGCATCCCGATCATGGGCCCGAACGCCACGCCGCAGACGCGCTACCTGCTCGTGCTCACCATCGTGATCGCCCTGACCTGGCTTGCCTCCAACCTCGTCCACGGGCGCATCGGGCGCATGTGGATCGCCGTGCGCGACATGGATCTTGCCGCCGAGCTGATGGGCATCCGCCTGCTGCACACCAAGCTTCTCGCGTTCGCCGTCTCGTCCTACTACTGCGGCGTCGCGGGGGCCCTGCTGGTGTTCCTGTGGTATGGCGGCGCGGAATACGACGTGTTCAACATCAACCAGTCCTTCTTCATCCTGTTCATGGTGATCATCGGCGGGTTGGGAAGCCTCATCGGCTCGTTCTTCGGGGCGGCGCTGATCTTCATCATGCCCATCGTGCTCGGCATCGTGTTGCCCGCGATGCTTTCGCCCTTCGGACTTTCGGTAGGCGCCGACACCATCGAGCACCTGCGCTTCATGATCGTGGGCGCGCTCATCATCTTCTTCCTGATCGTCGAACCGCACGGACTCGCGCGGCTTTGGCAGATCGGCAAACAGAAGCTCCTGGTCTGGCCGTTCCCCTATTGACGGTAAGACCAACCAAGGAGACGTCGACTTCGAAATTCCGGCTGGAGCCGGACAACAACGGGAGGAAACGAACACATGTCGTTTCGCAAATTGAGCCTAAGCCTGGCCGTCGCGACCCTGGTCGGCGGCGCAGCACTGCCTGCCTTCGCGCAGGACTCGGTCTATGTGCCCCTCTTCACCTACCGCACCGGCCCCTTCGCCGGGTCCGGCATCCCCATCGCGGACGGCATGCACGACTATCTCCGCATGCTCAACGAGCGCGACGGCGGCATCGGCGGCGTGAAGCTCGTTCTCGAGGAATGCGAGACCGGCTACGACACCAAGAAGGGCGTCGAATGCTATGAATCGGTGAAGGGCAAGAACCCGGTCGTGGTTAATCCCTGGTCCACCGGCATCACCCTGCCGCTGATCCCCCGCGCGTCGGTGGACAAGATCCCGATCCTGTCCATGGCCTACGGCCTCTCGGCCTCGGCGCGCGGCGACATCTTCCCCTGGGTGTTCAACCCGCCGGCCACCTACTGGGACGGCCTGTCGATGATCGTCAAGTACATCGGCGAGAAGGAAGGCGGCATCGACAAGCTGAAAGGCAAGAAGATCGGCTTCCTGCATCTCGACGCCAGCTTCGGCAAGGAGCCGATTCCGCTGCTCCAGGAAATGTCCAAGGAACTCGGCTTCGAGGTGGCGCTCTACCCGGTCGCCGCCCAGGACATGCAGAACCAGTCCTCGCAATGGCTCAGCGCCCGCCGGGACCGGCCCGACTACATGATCATGTGGGGCTGGGGCTCCATGAACGGCGCGGCCATCAAGGAAGCGGTGCGCTCAGGCTACCCCATGGACAAGTTCTACTCGGTCTGGTGGCCGGGCGAGGACGACGCCCGCGCCGGCGGCGCAGGCGCCAAGGGCTTCAAGATGCTCAACTGGCACGCGGTGGGCACCAACTTCCCGGCCATTCAGGACATCCAGAAGCACGTGGTCGACAAGGGTCTCTCGAAGGCCCAGAAGGACAAGGTGGGCGAGCTTCTCTACAACCGCGGCATCTACAACTCCCTGCTGATCGCCGAGGGCATCGCCACCGCCCAGAAGCTCACGGGCAAGAAGGCCGTGACCGGCGAGGACGTGCGCCGCGGCATGGAGAACATCAAGCTCGATCCGGCGCGCCTCAAGGAACTCGGCCTGGAAGGCTTCACCGATCAGCTCGTCCTGTCCTGCTCCGACCATAACGGCCACCGCGCGGCCTTCATGCAGGAATGGGACGGCACGAAGTGGGTGAAGATCTCCAACCCCATCGAGCCGATGACCGAGCGCGTCCGCGGCCAGCTCGAAGCCGCCGCGAAGGACTATGCCGAGAAGAACGCCGGCTGGCCCAAGCGCACGGAAACCTGCGACAAGGCCTCGTGATGGCTCCGAACCCTCTCCCCTTTTGCGGGAGAGGGTGACCTCGCTTCAGCGGGGTCGGGAGAGGGGAAGCGCTCCATCGCCAGCCCCTCTCCCGGCTCCTTCCGTTCGCCACCCTCTCCCGCAAAGGCGAGAGGGTCGGGAGGCTTTCATGACCCTTGCGGCCCCTCAGCCCGATGCCCTGCAAACCGTTCTTGCGGTCAACAACATCGAGGTCGTCTACGACCACGTGATCCTCGTCCTCAAGGGCGTCTCGCTGAACGTGCCCCAGGGCGGCATCGTGGCCCTGCTCGGGGCGAACGGCGCCGGCAAGACCACGACCCTCAAGGCCATCTCCAACCTGCTGCGCGCCGAGCGCGGCGAGGTGACCAAGGGCACCATCGAGTTCAAGGGCGAGCGGGTGGACCGGCTGTCGCCCAACGAGCTGGTGCGCCGGGGCTGCATCCAGGTGCTCGAAGGCCGGCACTGCTTCGGCCATCTCACCATCGAGGAGAACCTGCTCACCGGAGCCTTCACCCGGCGCGACGGCAACGCCGCCATCCGCCGCGACCTGGAGGCGATCTACGAGTATTTCCCCCGCATCAAGCAGCGGCGCGGCTCCATGGCCGGCTACACCTCCGGCGGCGAGCAGCAGATGTGCGCCATCGGCCGGGCCATGATGTCCCGCCCCTCCATGATCCTGCTGGACGAGCCCTCCATGGGCCTTGCGCCGCAGATCGTGGAGGAGATCTTCGAGATCGTTCACAAGCTCAACGCCACGGAAGGCGTGTCCTTCCTGCTCGCCGAGCAGAACACCAACATGGCGCTGAAATACGCCACCTACGGCTATATCCTGGAGACCGGGCGCGTGGTGATGGACGGCCCGGCCCAGATGCTGCGCGAGAACGAGGACGTGAAGGAATTCTACCTCGGCGTCTCGGAAGGCGACCGCAAGTCCTTCCGCGCGGTGAAAAGCTACAAGCGCCGCAAGCGCTGGCTGGCCTAGGGAGTGGTCGCGGCGACCGCCTCGAATACGGGAAGAACCTTTTGACCGACGCTTTTGATCTGCTCGAAACCCGCGATCCCGCCGAGCGCGAAGCTGCGCTCTTCGCCGGTCTGCCCGAGATCCTGAAGCGCGCCGCCCAAGCCCCCGCCCATGCGGAGCGGCTCCGCGGCATCGACCTCGACCGCATCACCAGCCGGGAGGCGCTCGCCACCCTGCCCGTCCTGCGCAAGAGCGAACTTCCCGGCCTCCAGAAGGCCGCCCTGCCCTTCGGCGGGCTCGTCGCGGAAGCGCCCGGCTCGTTTGGCCGGCTCTTCACCTCCCCCGGCCCGATCTTCGAGGCTGAAACGGCCCAATCCGACCCATGGCGGGCGGCCCGCGGGCTGTACGCCGCCGGGTTCCGCCGGGGCGACATCGTTCTCAACACCTTCAGCTATCACCTGACGCCGGGCGGCTTCATCATGGATTCCGGAGCCCGGGCGCTCGGCAGCGCCGTGATCCCTGCTGGGCCCGGCAACACGGAGCAGCAGTTCGAGCTGATCGAGGCCTATCGCCCGGCAGCCTATTGCGGCACGCCGGATTTCCTCAAGATCCTCCTCGACGGGGCGGCATCCGCCGGACGGGACGTGTCGTCGATCAGGCGCGCCCTGGTGTCGGGCGCGGCCTTTCCGAAGTCCCTGCAGGAGGAGTTCTCGGGCCGAGGGATCGAGGCCTATCAGGCCTATGCCACGGCGGATCTCGGCTTCATCGCCTATGAGACCCCTGCCCGGGAGGGCCTGGTGGTCAACGAGGGCATCATCGTCGAGATCGTGCGGCCGGGCACCGGCGACCCGGTTCCCGAGGGAGACGTGGGCGAGATCGTCGTGACCACCCTCGACCCGCATCACCCATTCATCCGCCTGGCGCTGGGCGACCTCACCGCCGCGATGCCGGGCCTCAGCGCCTGCGGACGCACCAACATGCGGATCAAGGGCTGGATGGGCCGGGCGGATCAGGCCACCAAGGTCAAGGGCATGTTCATCCGCCCGGAGCAGGTGGCGGAGATCGGCCGCCGCCACCCGGAACTGGGGCGCCTGCGCCTCGTGGTGACCCGGGACGGGGAAACCGATGCGATGACCCTGAAGGCGGAAGCGGACATGCCGGCCGGCGACCTCGCCGCCGCCCTTGGCGAGACCCTCCAGAGCGTGACGAAGCTTAAAGGCGCGGTCGCCCTTGTGGCTCCCGGAACCCTGCCCAACGACGGCAAGGCGATCGCCGACGAACGCGCCTACGACTGAGGCGAGGTCATCGCTCCGGTCTTATGCTGCGTTGCGGCAACGCCATGGGGCGAAACGGGGCATGCCGTCCAAAAACCAGCCGAAATGCTCCCGTTTTGCCTTGAAGCAGGCAAGAATGCCCGTCTCGCGCGTCCTAAAAGCATTGCTGCAATGCAATATAAACGTGCCGCCAACCATGCTTTCTGCACATTTGAACCCTATATTGCTTTCTCGCCTTGTAACCACGCTGGCTCACCAGGTTCCCATGCCACGGTCCATTTCGGCAGGCGGGGTCAGCGGCCGGGCGTTGCGTTTTCCGGTCTTTTCAATGGAGCGGCAGGTCTGCATGTCGTCCGGGCCCCGGGGTTGACCCGATGGCTGCGACGAGGCGGTGGCCTGCCCTCTCCGACACCCAATGAGGAAGCAATGACAACGACCAAGAAATTCACTCAGACGAGTCCCGACAAGGTCAACGAGCTCTTCGCCAAGCTCTTCGATACCTCTGAGAACGCGGTCAAGACCCGTGAGCGCCTCTTCTCCGACCTGAAGGACGAGCTTGCGCTTCTGGCGAGCCTGCACGAGCAGTACCTTTTCCCGGTTCTCAGAAAGAACAAGGAAACCCGGGACCTCGTGGACGCGGCCATCAACGACAACAAGGAAACCGACGCTCTTCTGGCGCAGCTTGACGGCATGCCGAAGAACGACGCCGAGTTCCTCAAGCGGCTTGCCGTTCTGAGAAAGGTGTTCCAGCAGCACCTCCGCGACGACAAGAACGAGCTGCTGCCCGCCGTGGTCAAGGTTCTCAGCGACGAGGAGGCCATGGCCGTCGCGGAGCAGGTTGAGGACGAGATCGCCCAGGTCGAGGAAGCCAAGCGCAGCGAAGCCGAGCAGCGCCGGACCGAGACCCGGCAGGAGCGCGAGCAGGCGATGAGCGTCCAGCGCATTGCGGAGGACGCCGGGGCCAGCATGAAGACCGGGGTCGAGAGCACCCAGCAGATCGCCTCGGCCATGCATGACGCCGTGAGCACCGGGTTTGCGGCCGCATCGGAACTGGCTCAGCGCTCCACGGATCAGGCGATGAAGTTCGTCGGCCTCTCCAACCGCGACGAGGCGTGGCCCGCCGCTCAGGCCTCGCAGGGCATGCGGACCCTCGCCCAGTCGGGCACCGCGCTCGCCAGCCGCGTTCAGGACATGTCCCAGGAATGGCTGGAGATGTCGCAGAACCGTCTCCAGAAGAACCTCGACGGCCTGAACGCGCTGGTGCGCTGCCGGTCCATCGTGGACTTCGTGGCCGTTCAGAGATCCCTGGCCCGCGACAACCTGGAGCTGACCATCGAGAACAGCCGTCGCGTGGCGGAACTGTCCGCCCGCATGGTCGATGAAACCGCCCGGAACGTGCAGGTCCAGGCGAAGCAGGATCGGTAACGGGTCCAAGTCCGGCCGCCTCTAAGAAGGCGGCCGGCTCCTTCAAAAGAAAAAGGCCCGGGTTTTGACCCGGGCCTTTTGTGTTTGTGGTGTGTGGGTTTGGCTTAGTAGGTGCCGAACTTGAAGTTCAGCTTGGCGCGGGCGATGAAGAAGTCGCCGTCGTCGTCATCGTCACGCCCGGCCACGAACACCGGCGTGCGCCCGCCGCCGCCACCCGGCACCGTGCCGATGAAGGCGCCGTTGTTG
>DATHAU010000531.1:0-2180 GCA_035296545.1 Microvirga sp. | reverse complement strand
GGCGAGGTAGCCCGCGGGCAGGAGCGGTTGGAGGAAGAGAAGCGACAGGCCGACGATGCCGGCGAAGCCGCCGACGATGTAGGGCATGTTGCGGGACGCGAGGTATGGGCTGAAGGCCGCGACCGCGACCGGCACAATCATGATCGCGGCGACGCTGCCCCAGGCGAGAGCGGACGAGACCCGGCGCTGGCCGATCGACCCCATGAGGGTTGAGCCGGCGATCAGGCGGGGGCGAGGACGAAGTCGGCCGACACGGACCTGTCCCGCGCGCTCGGCATGACAGGGCGCAGGAAGACCGTCTGGAACGCACCGTCGTCATAAGCCAGGTGGGCGTGGGGCTGCCCGAAGTTCGGGACGATCTGCGCCATCTCGAGCTCGAACGAGCCGTCGGCGCGGGTCAGGACACTGCCATGGTTGACCGGATCGGGCTCGCCCCCGAGAACCGTCGCGGCCCAGATCTGAATGCGCAAGCCTTTCAGCGGCGCGCCGTCGCCAGCCCGCAGCACCTTGCCTCGCACAAAGAACCCAGAGCCAAGCCGATCCACCATGGGTGCGTTCGGCCGGTAGTTGTTGGCACCCCCGCGCATGGTGGGGGTCGGAGCAAGTCCGGTCACAGCCGCCGCAGGGGCAACGAGGCCGAGAGGCCTGGAAAGAAGCGCGGTCCCGGCAAAGCCGGCCGTCGCCGCAAGAAGGGAGCGACGGCTGAGAGGTTCATAAGTCATGTCGCATCTCCGTGTAGGGGGAGGTGTATGCGCTGAGAGGGCCTAAGCCCTCAGGCGAAGACAAAACCGTCTATGCAGCGCGAGCCGCCGAGTGTGGTGCAGAAGGGCACCGGATGGCCTGGATAGAGGTAGCGCCGCCTGCCTCCGAAGTCCATCGCGCAGCCGACCGATCAAGCGTAAGTGATGGAATCCCCTCCGAGCCGGTGTCCTGGTCGATCGCACCGGTGCCGTCCGACGAGCTTCAGGCGCTGATCCGGAAAGCCGCAAACCGCTGGCGTGACGAGGCAGGATGGATTGCGGGACCATGCCGAGTAGGCGGCTCACCACGTTCCTCAGCTCGAAAGCCGTCATCCCGTTAACGGCCAACCCTGGACGTTGCTACAGGTCCGGCAAATTTCCGAATTGAGTCACAAGCAGGAGTTTGGCGCAAAGAATGTGA
The DNA here is from genome assembly GCA_035296545.1 of Microvirga sp. Classification (GTDB taxonomy): domain Bacteria; phylum Pseudomonadota; class Alphaproteobacteria; order Rhizobiales; family Beijerinckiaceae; genus Microvirga. Next base: position 1,019 of record DATHAU010000531.1, on the reverse strand, counting down.
GGTCTGGTTTACCTTAGTACGCTGACGAAGACCCTAGGAAACACTCAGTCTGGGTTTTGTCGATAGAACCGCCAAGGTTCATTGCGGGGGCTTCGCTTCAGGAGCACTGCAATGCAAGACACTTTGGCTGACCATACTTGCCGAACCACTACCCCTTGGAACCGAGGCAAGCTGATTGGACCCAAGCCACCTCTCAAGGCAAAGGAGATCTGGTCCATTCGGGTCAGGCTCCAAGTTGTGCACCGCATCCGGGATCTGGCCCTGTTCAACCTGGCTCTCGACAGCAAGTTGCGCGCCTGTGACCTCGTCGCGCTGCGAGTCGACGATGTGGCCCTCAATGGACGGGTGCGGTGCCGGGCCACCATCATGCAGCGGAAGACCGGCCGGCCCGTTCAGTTCGAGATCACCGAGCAGACCCGCGAGGCTGTGGGGCACTGGCTGGAGAAGAAGGATCTCCACAAGGACGAGCCACTCTTTCCGAGTCGGATTGATAGGCAAAGGCCTATGACGACGCGTCAGTACGCTCGCCTGCTGGCATCTTGGCTTCGCGCGATTGGGCTGGATCCCTTGGCCTACGGCACCCACTCACTACGGCGTACCAAAGCCTCGATGATCTATCGGAGAACCGGCAATCTCCGGGCCGTCCAGCTCCTGCTCGGCCACACGAAGATCGAGAGCACTGTTCGGTATCTTGGGATCGATGTCGACGATGCCCTTCTGATTGCGGAGCAGGTTGAAATCTAAACGCAGAGGCGGCTCGTCGACGAGCCGCCTCAGAATTCACCAAGCATATTGGAGCAATGTCCGGACTTGAGGCTTAAGCAGCTACGAGGCAAACGACCGAGGCGTGCCCAGGTGCGGGCCTTCGCTGCTAAAGACTGAGTGCCTTGGCGCTTGACAGATTGAAGCTGTATGTTTGCAGACCGGGGCCTAAGAACTGGAAGGTTGCGCTGAGCTTAAAGGCTTGATTGAAGACTAAGCGGCGGGAGCATCGACGGTGTCGACAAAGCTGTTATATT
>DATHAU010000530.1:0-4369 GCA_035296545.1 Microvirga sp. | reverse complement strand
TGAAGCTGGGTGTCATCCCCGGCGAGCGTAGCGAGGGAAGGGGATCCACCTTTGCGACACCCGCCTGTCATCCCGGGGCCGCGCAGCGGAGCCCGGGAGCCATAAACGCTGACAGGGCAGGATGAAGCACAACGGATGCGGCCCGCCCGTCCTCCTACCGTCGTGTTTATGGATCCCCATCTGCGCGGGGATGACAGGGCGGGTGCGATCCCCGACTCTGGCCTCGGCCGGGACAACAGCCCCAGCGGATCGCCTTACGCCGGCAGCCGCACGGTGGCGCGCAGGCCGCCCAGGGGGCTGTCGCCGAGGACGATGTCGCCGCCGTGGGAGCGGGCCACGTCGCGGGCGATGGCGAGGCCGAGGCCGGAGCCGCCTTCGTCCTGGTTGCGGGCCTCGTCCAAGCGCACGAAGGGCTTGAACACCTCCTCGCGCATGCTGGCTGGAATGCCGGGGCCGTCGTCGTCCACGTGCAGGACGAGCCAGCGGGTTTCGTGGTTGGCGGAGATCTCGATGGTGTCCCCGTGCCGGGCCGCATTGCCCACGAGGTTGAAGAGGAGGCGGCGGAAGGCGTCGGGCCGGACGATGATCATGGGATCCCCGACGATGTCGAGCTCGGTCACGTGGCCCTGCCGCTCCGCGTCGGTCTGCACCTCCTCCAGGAGCTGCCGCAGGTCCGTGGGCACGGCCTGCTCCCCCGAGGCTCCCCGGGCGAAGGCGAGATAGCCTTCGAGCATCCGGCTCATCTCGTCCACGTCGCGCTTGAGGTCCTCCACCTCCGGGGTCTGCCTGAGCAGGGCGAGGGACAGCTTGAAGCGGGTGAGGATGGTGCGCAGGTCGTGGCTGACGCCGTTGAGCATGGTGGTGCGCTGCTCGATGTTGCGCTCGATGCGCCGCTTCATCTCCAGGAAGGCGTGGCCGGCCTGGCGCACCTCCCGCGCCCCCCGGGGACGGAACTCGATCTCCCGGCCCTTGCCCAGCCCCTCGGCGGCTTCCGCCAGGCGCAGGATGGGCCTGATCTGGTTGCGCAGGAACAGGATGGCGATCCCCAGCAGCACGAAGGACGAGGCCCCCATCCAGACCAGGAAGATGTGCGAGTTGGACGCATAGGCCTGGCTGCGCCGGGCCAGAACCCGCATGACCTTGTTCCGGTCGAGCTTGATGCGCACCTCCACGTAGTTCGAGCGCCCCACCGTGTCGATCCAGTAGGGCCGCTCGATCTGGCGGCGCAGCTCGTCCGACAGGGTTTCGTCGAGGATCGAGAAGAAGGGCTTGGGGCCCGGGGCCGGCAGGTCCGTGTCCTGGAGGATGTCCACGTCGAGCTGGAGCCGCTCGGCGGCGATCCGCGCCAGGGTCCGCTCGTTCCTGTCCTGCGGATAGCTCTCGTAGATGTCCATCAGGGCGGCGATGTCGGCCGTGACCGCCGAGGACAGGCGGCGGGTGACGAGCTGGTAGTGCCGCTCCATGAACGCGTAGGCGACCACCGATTGCAGCAGGATGACCGGCGCGATGATGATGATGAGGGCGCGGGCGTAAAGCCCCTTCGGCAGGACCCGGCTGAACCAGCGGGCGGCTCGCGCGACGGGCGAGTACCTCGGCGCGACCGCGAGCTTCATCGGTCGATGACGAGGCGGTAGCCGATGCCGCGCACGGTCTGCAGGAAGATCGGATTGGCCGGATCGGTCTCGATCTTGCGGCGCAGGCGGTTGATCTGCACGTCCACCGTGCGCTCGTTGGCCGCCGCGCCGTTGCCGGAGAGCGCCTCGCGGGGAACGTTGTCCCCGGCCTGGGCCCCCAGGATGGTCAGGATCTCCCGCTCCCGCTCGGTGATGCGCACCACCTCGTCCTCCCGGCGCAGCTCGCCCCGGTCGAAGCGGAACGAGAAGGGGCCGAAATGCACGCTCTCGGGGGCATCCGCCGCCGCGGCGCCCGCCGCCGGGGCGGCGCGCTTGAGGATGTTGCCGAGGCGCAGCAGGAGCTCGCGGGGCTCGAAGGGCTTGGGCAGGTAGTCGTCCGCGCCGATCTCCAGGCCGGTCACCCGGTCGGAGGCGTCGGCGCGGGCGGTGAGCATGAGGATCGGCACCTGGGAGGTCCGGCGCAGGCCGCGGGCGTAATCGAAGCCCGTCTCGCCCGGCATCATCACGTCGAGCACCAGGGCGTCGAACACGAAGGTCTCGGATTTCGCCCGCGCCTCGGCGGCGCTCGCGGCGGCGGTGACCCGGTAGCCGTTCTCGGTCAGGAACCGGGTCAGCAGGTCGCGCAGGCGGCGGTCGTCGTCCACCACGAGGACGTGCGGGGCATGGTCGGGAATGTCGATGCGTGTCGCTTCCATGGGCTCGGGCGTTTCTTGTCGGCTGTCCTGCCTTTATCAGGTTTCACTGCCGCCGAATACGAGGCGCGCCACATGGTCCCGGTCGTCCGGGTCGATGAGGCGCAGGAGGTAGCGGCTCACCGCCTCCTTGCCGTCGGTGTCGAGCTCGGCCAGCGCCCGCAGGATGCGGCGGGTCTGGAGCCTGGCGAGCTTGATGGCGAGATCGTGTCCCCGGGCGGTGGCGAAGAGCAGCCGCTGGCGGCGGTCGGAGGTGCCCATCCGGCTCTCGATGAAGTCCTTGTCGAGCAGTTCCTTGAGGACCCGGTTGAGGCTCTGCTTGGTGATCCGCAGGATGTCCAGGAGCTCCGCGATGGTCAGGCCGGGATTGCGGTCGACGAAGTGCAGCACCCGGTGATGGGCCCGCCCGAAGCCGTATTCGTCCAGGATCCGGTCGGGATCGCTGACGAAGTCCCGGTAGGCGAAGAAGAACAGCTCGATGAGGTCATAGGCCGGGGGCTCCGCCAGGATGTCCTGGGCGGCGTTCCGGGGTCCCAGAGCCGGGATCGCGTCGGTCACTGTGCAGATCCATTTTTATGTCAGCCTTGTTGACATATCTCAGGGCGATTGTTACTCGTCAAGGCGCTTTCGCGAAATGAACGACATTCCAATGGGACGAAAGCACGCCGGAAATTACAAGGCCCCGGCCGCCACAAGGCCTGCATTCCAAGGAGAAGAACGATGTCCGCGACCCCCTTCGATCAACGTGATGGTTGGATCTGGTACGACGGGCAGATCGTACCCTGGAAGGACGCCCAGCTCCACGTTCTCTCCCACGGCCTGCATTACGGCTCCAGCGTGTTCGAGGGCGAGCGCGCCTATGGGGGCGAGGTCTTCAAGTCCAGCGAGCACTCGGAGCGCCTGAAGAAGTCGGCCGAGATCCTGGATTTCGAGATTCCCTACAGCGTGGCCGAGATCGACGCGGCCAAGCGCCTGGTGCTGGAAAAGAACGGGCAGACGGACGCCTACCTGCGCCCGGTGGCCTGGCGCGGCTCGGAGATGATGGGCGTCGCCGCCCAGCACAACAAGATCCACCTCGCCATCGCGTCCTGGGAGTGGCCGAGCTATTTCGACCCGGCCCAGAAGATGAAGGGCATCCGCATCGACATGGCGGAGTACCGCCGTCCCGATCCGGCCACCGCGCCCTCCGCCGCCAAGGCCGCGGGCCTCTACATGATCTGCACCATCTCGAAGCACAAGGCGGAGCGCAAGGGCTATGCGGACGCGCTCATGCTCGACTGGCAGGGACGGGTGGCCGAATGCACCGGCGCCAACGTGTTCTTCACCCGCGACGGCATCATCCACACGCCCCTGGCCGATTGCTTCCTCGACGGCATCACCCGCAGGACGGTGATCGAGCTGGCCCGCCGCCGCGGCCTTGAGGTGGCGGAGCGCCGGATCATGCCGGAGGAGCTTTCCGGCTTCAACGAGTGCTTCATCACCGGAACCGCCGCCGAGGTCACCCCCGTGGCCGAGATCGGCCCCTACACCTACCAGCCCGGCAACATCTCCAGGACCCTGATGGAGGACTACATGGCCGAGGTGCAGCCCAAGGCGAAAGCGGCCTGAGGGCCTTCGCCCGACGAACAGCCTGGCGCGGGGGGGTCAAAAATCCTCCGCGTCGGGAATGCGGTTGAAGGCGATCTTCGCTCCCGCGTAGCCGCCGGGAATCGTCACCCGGGGGCCCCAGTGCAGGAGCGTCCGCCGGTAATGGGCGTTGAGCCGGTCGGCCAGCAGGGAGAGGCGTTCCATCCGCCGCTTGAGCTGCGCCTCCGGGGTGAAGCCGAACAGGTCCGCCTCGATCCCCTCCAGGGGCGCCAGGTCGTGGAGCGCGATGTGCACGCTGCGGCTGCGGTTCATCCCCTCCCGCTCCGCATGGAGGAAGAGCCGGCTCAAACCCGCCAGCAGGGAGGGATCGTCCCAGGTCGGGGGGAAACGCTCCTCCCCGTACCAGCCGGCGCTGTGCCGGTCGGTGAGCCACAGGCTCAGGCAGCGCGCCGAGAA
>DATHAU010000529.1:0-2305 GCA_035296545.1 Microvirga sp. | reverse complement strand
TAGATCGCGAGCTTGCCCCGGTCCAGGTGCAGGATGTGGTTGACGCAGGTGTCGAGCAGGTCCCGGTCGTGGCTGATGATCAGCACCGTGTGGGGATAGCGGCCCAGGTAGTCGTAGAGCCAGAGCGTGCCTTCGAGATCGAGATAGTTGGTGGGCTCGTCGAGGAGCAGCAGGTCCGGCTCGATGAACAGCACGGAGGCCAGGGCCACGCGCATGCGCCAGCCGCCGGAGAAATCCGAGCAGGGGCGGTTCTGCGCCTCGGCGTCGAAGCCCAGTCCGTGCAGGATCGCGGCCGCGCGGGCGGGCGCCGAATGGGCTCCGATATCGGTGAGCCGGGTCTCGATCTCGGCGCGGCGGAAGCCGTCCGCCGTCTCGGCCTCGGCCAGGAGGCGCGTGCGCTCCGTGTCGGCGGCGAGCACCACCTGGATGAGCGTCTCGGGGCCGCCGGGGGCCTCCTGGGCCACGGCCCCGATCTTCACGTTGCGGGGCAGCGAGATGCCGCCGCTCTCGCTGGAGATCTCCCCCAGGATGATGCGGAAGAGCGTGGTCTTGCCCGCGCCGTTGCGCCCTACGAGCCCCACCTTGCTGCCGGCGGGCAGGTTGAAGGAGGCGCGGTCGAGGATCAGCCGGTCGCCGATGCGGTAGGTGAGGTCGTTCGCGTGGAGCATGGGGCCTTTTGGCCCGTCGCGTCGGCGCTGGCAAGAAGGTTGGTGACCGTCTGGCGGAGCGGGGACTTTCGCAAGTCTGTCGGCTTCATGAGGGAGGCTCCAGACCTGTCTTAGGGTCATCCAAGGGCATTCAAGTGTTGATATATCGTCCAGGCGGCATATGTCGACAGGTGCTAGAGCGAGGGTCCCCTCGACCTTCGAGAAACAGGATAATCGGACCACGCCACCCGTGAACAACAAGTATTCCAGGCCTGCCTTCCCCTATGGAGACCGCGCCGCGCAGGCGAGAGCAGCGCGCGAACAGGTCACGGTGGCGAACGAGGCCTGGGTGAGCGGTGACCACGATGACCCCAAATACGAAGCCTTCAGTTCGGCGGTCGAAGAACTTCGCCGGGCCTTGGAGGCCGCCTATCCCCCCGGATTCTGGCAGGTTCATGAGGCCCTGAAGAGGGGAAGGGCTAAGCGCCGCAGTATCGAGACGGCAATCGAGTTCCTGGAGGCCGATCCCTGGTTTAACGGATCCGGCTACGTCAAGGAGGATCTGATCCGCTTCGTGAAGCGCCTGCCCCTCGATCCTGAGCAAAGCGCTCGCCTGCGACAGGTCGTTCTGAACGTGGTCGATGGCAGGGATCGACGGGAGTTCCGGCACTACTGCCGTTTGGCCCTGTGGATCTTCGATTCCGAATTCCTTCAGGAACTCGAGACGCGCAGCGCATCGCCGGACGAGGGAATTCGCCGCCGGGCCACCTGGATGCTGGAAATGCTCACCAATCGCCGGCGAAGGCGAAAGCGAAGCAGGAATCGTCGAGAATCGGGCTGACTCGAAGGATGGGGACACGCATCGCCCTTGCCCCAACGAGACTCGGTTCCACATTGCAATTGTGCTATGGTCAAGGTCAGTATTCGCGCGATCGGAGCAAAAAATGGCGCGGCTTGCAGGGATTTTGCTGTTCAAAGGGCTGGATATCGACCTTGCTCCCTTCGAGGCGCGGGCCAATTGGCGTCGCTTCGGCCCCGAGGAAGTCCTGGTCGATTTCGACGAGCTCTCGACGGACATCTATTTCCTCCTGGCCGGCGAGGTCCGGGTCCTCATGCGCACGGCCTCGGGCAAGGAAGTCATCCTCGACGAGCTCAAGCCCGGCGAGCTGTTCGGCGAGCTGGCCGCCATGGACGGCATCAAGCGCTCGGCCAACGTCACGGCGCTCACCCGGGGCGAGGCCTGCGTGATGCCGGCGGCGGTCTTCCGGGAACTCGTCTTCGCCAACCGGCCGGTGGCGGAGCGCCTGTTCTGCCTCATGGCCTCCCGCATCCGCGAGCTCAACGCCCGCTTCATGGAGCAGACGGTGCTCGACCTCAGGCACCGGCTCTATTCCGAGCTCCTGCGCCTGTCCACGCCCCGCGGCGAGAGGATCGGCGAACGGGTGATCACCCCGCCCCCCTTCCATCACATCATGGCCGCCCGCATCGGCTGCCGCCGCGAGCAGGTGACCCGGGAGTTCACCATGATGTCCCAGGAGGGCCTGATCGAGCGCACCAGGGGCGCCCTGATCCTGCGCCAGCCCGACGTGCTCAAGGCCCGGGTGGCCGACGCCATGCGGACGGATCACTGACATCTGTTGTTCTCCCGGCCTGAACGT
>DATHAU010000528.1:0-3262 GCA_035296545.1 Microvirga sp. | reverse complement strand
CTCTCGGCGGAGTTGTCGCCGTTCATCTTGCCTTTGCCCATCGGGAGCCTCCATGGTTGGGGGGTTAATCGCCCCCGGGAGCCCCGGTTCCCTTTGAAAAATCCTACCAGACCAAGAGATGCGCCAGCCCTGCGCCGGGGGCGAGGATCACGAAGGCCCAGACCATGGCGGAGGCCAGGTTGGCCGCCTGGAACAGCGCGCCGGGCATGAGGAAGATCCCCGCGATCAGGGCGATCACCGCCCGGGTCGGGCCGAAGAAGCGCCCCAGGAACACCGCCCAGGGGCCGAAGCGCAGGAAGAAGCGCTCCCCCCGCTCGACGAGGGCGGGATTGCGCGACAGGGGCCACACCCCGTAGGCCGCCTTCTTGTAGCGCTGCCCGATGGCGAAGGAGAGCCAGTTGCCCAGCGCCGCGCCCGCGACGGCCCCCGCCCAGGCCTGCCAGAACGGGATGCCGGCGGCGGCCAGGATGAAGCCCACGGCGATCAGGAGGGTCATGGTGGGCAGCAGCAGGGACACGAAGGCCAGCGACTCGCCGAAGGTCATGAGGGCCAGCACGAAAGGCGCCCAGGCCTGGTGGGTCTGCACGAACTGCACGACGCTGTTCTTGAGGAGTTCGATGTCCATGGAACCGTCCGGCCTTTTTCCTAAGGGGCTGGCTTATCAGGGATACTCTCGGCTTGGCCCTCATCCCGAGGAGCCGCGTGAGCGGCGTCTCGCAGACCTCATCCTGAGGAGCAGACGAAGTCTGCGTCTCGAAGGATGAGGGTGGAGCGAGAACCGAACCCTCATGGCCAATATGGCAACCATGGAGGAAAACAAAGATCCAACTGCCTTTGTGATGGAAGGGATCACATCACGCGATTTGAAGCGGAGCCCCTGATGCGCTAACCGAAGGAGGGAAGGGGGCCCTTGCCATGAACATTCTCTCGATCCAGTCCCATGTGGCCTACGGCCATGTGGGCAATGCCTCGGCGGTCTTCCCGATGCAGCGGCTCGGGGTGGAGGTCTGGCCCGTTCACACGGTGCAGTTCTCCAACCACACCGGCTACGGCTCCTGGAAGGGGCGGGTGTTCGACGGGCCGGCCATCGAGGAGCTGGTGGAGGGCATCGCCGAGCGGGGCGTGCTGGAGCGCTGCGACGGGGTGCTGTCGGGCTACATGGGCTCAGCCGATATCGGCAACGCGGTCCTGTCCGCCGTGGCGCGGGTGCGGGCGCTCAACCCGCGGGCGCTCTATTGCTGCGATCCGGTGATCGGCGACGTGGGCCGCGGCGTCTTCGTGCGTCCCGGCATTCCGGAATTCATGCGCGAGCAGGCGGTTCCCGCCGCCGACATCGTCACCCCGAACCAGTTCGAGCTCGACTACCTGTCCGGCCTCGCCACCCAGACCCTCGCCGACGTGAAGCAGGCCGTGGCGGTCGTGCAGGCCATGGGCCCCAGGGCGGTGCTCGTCACCTCCGTCGAGACGCAGGAAACCCCCTCCGACGCCATCGACCTCGTGGCCGGCGAGGGCGGACGCTTCTGGCGGGTGCGCACGCCGAGGCTGTCGCTCAGCGTCAACGGGGCGGGGGATGCGATTGCGGCCCTGTTCTTCGTGCACTATGCCCGCGCCGGTTCCGCTCAAGGAGCCCTTGCCGAGGCCTCGGCCTCCATCTACGGCTTGCTCAAGCGCACGGAGGAGGCGGGCTCCCGCGAGATCCTCACCATCGCGGCGCAGGACGAGTTCGTGTCCCCGACCCATCGCTTCAGCGCCGAAGAGGTTTGAACCCCATGCCCCGCCGTTTCGTCACCCTCGACGTGTTCACGTCCGAGCCCTTCACCGGAAATCCCCTGGCGGTCGTGCTGGACTCCGAGGGGCTCGACGCGGACGGGATGCAGACCATCGCGGGCGAGTTCAACCTCTCGGAGACGGTCTTCGTCTCGCCCCCGTCCGATCCGCACCAGCGGGCGGACATCCGCATCTTCACGCCCAAGCGCGAGCTGCCTTTCGCAGGCCACCCGACCGTCGGAACGGCGGTGCTGCTGGCCCTGCTCGACCGGGAGGGCGAGCCGGGAGCGGTGGCCTTCGGCCTGCGGGAGCAGGTGGGCGTGGTGCCCTGCGCCGTGGAGGTGCAGGACGGGACCAGGGGCGCGGCGCGCTTTCGCCTGCCGCGCCTGCCTTTCGTGTGGGGCGAAGGCAAGGGCAGCGCCCCCTGCGCGGCGGGGCTGGGCCTCGACGCCACCGAAATCGGCTTCGACCGCCACGTGCCGAGCCGCCATTCCGCCGGCGTCGCCTACGACCTCGTGCCGGTCAGGTCCCTCGATGCCCTGGCGAGAGCCAAGCCCCAGGGAGACGCTTTCGACAGGGCCTTCGGCGACAGCGATCATCCCGCCCCTTACGTCTATGCCCGCGTGCCGGGAGCCGAGGGATTGCGCTTCCGGGCCCGCATGTTCGGCCTGGGCATGGGCATCGTGGAGGACCCGGCCACGGGCTCCGCGGCCGCCGCCCTGGCGGGCGCGCTCATGCAGTGCGAGCCCCTGGGCGACGGCGAGCACGACATCCTCATCGAGCAGGGGGTCGAGATGGGCCGCCCGAGCGAGATCGCCCTCCAGATGGTGATCAGGGACGGAGCCCTGGTGTCGGCCGAGATCGGCGGCGGAGCCGTCCTGGTGAGCCGGGGCGAGCTTCTCCTGTGAGCGACGGGCCCGAGATCCGGCGCGTCGCCCGCGTCGAGGCGAGGTGCCGCCCGATGGAATGGCCATGGGCCGAGGAGAACCGGGGCCTGATCGAGGAGAACTGGAAGCGCCGCACCGCCGACAAGCCGAAGATGTTCAACGGCCGGGTGCTGCTGCTCCAGAGCGTCGAGTTCGCGCAGGATGCGTGCCGCAACGTCTATTTCGAGACGAACTACGCGGATTTCGTCACCTGGATCGACCGGGGCTATCCGGACCGGAGCATCGCCAACGGCTTCGCCATGGGGGCGCTGCGCGGCAGCGACGGCGCGTATCTCTGCGGGGTGATGGCCGCCCATACGGTGAATGCGGGGCGGATCTATTTCGCCGCCGGCACCCCCGACCTGTCGGACCTCAGGCCCGACGGCACGGTGGACCTCGCCACCAGCCTGACCCGGGAACTGCACGAGGAGACGGGTCTGCTGGAGGGCGACTACCGGGTGGAGGACGGATGGGTCATCGTCCGGCGCTGGCCCACCGTGGCCCTGCTGCGGGAGGTGACCCTGCCGGTGACCGCGGAGGAGGGCGCGCAGGCGATCCGCGCCAACATC
>DATHAU010000527.1:0-1902 GCA_035296545.1 Microvirga sp. | reverse complement strand
GCCGATGGTCGAAAGGTAGCCGATCCACCGCAGGCGCGGGGCGGACGCCAGCGCGTCGGAGAACCGGTCGAGCACGGGATCGGTCCCGCCCGCCGGCGGTATGGACACGAGAACCGCGTCGGCGTCGGCGAGCCGGTCCAGGATGCGAGGGTCGTAGGCGTCGCCGTCGAAACGATAGGTGAGAACCCCTGCGTCCTCCAGGGCCCGACCCTTGCCTGAGGAGCGGAACGTGGCGCAGACCCCTGCAAAGCGCTCCCGGTAGGTTTCGATGAAATGGCCGGCGGTATAGCCGAGGCCGAAGACGAACAGGTTCATGTAATCCCATCACCTGAAATCGCGGATGATGCGAAGGAGCCTAGCGGCGTATGGCCGGCCCAGCAACGATTCCGCATCGTCTGGGGGAGAACCCTGGCGCGCCCGTTCCGGTCACTCTCCTGCCCTGCTGCTGCCCGCCGTCCGATCCATGATCCCACCGACGGACAAGCCCGCCGATCCGATGCTCCGGCGGGAGGAGGATGCAGCGGGCACAATCCTGGCCTGACGGGCGTTCTCTTCCAGGGTGATCGTGCGAGATCCTGCGGGAGGCGGATCGACCCTCGCCAGCGGAAGGACGCCCTCACCGTCACTTTCCGAGCTTGGCAGGAAGCCGTGCGCCACTATTCTCCAGGCTGCTCCATTTCAGGGAGAGCGGCACAGGTCTGGCGGCAGCGTAAGGGGATTTGAGGAGTATTCGATGCAGTCACCGGATGATTGGCACATTCCGCCCGAGTTTCAGCCCGATGCGAAGACGCTCGCCTATGACCTGCGGCAGGCCCTGGGGGCCGTCGTCTCCCTGCGGGCCAGGGTGCCCGCCGACGCGTTCACGGCGGAAACGCTCGGCACGGAGCGGGCCGGTCAGGGAGCCGTCATCCGCGCCGACGGCCTCGTGGTGACCATCGGCTACCTCATCGCCGAGGCCGAGGAGATCTGGCTGAGCACCAATGAGGGCCGCCTCGTCCAGGCCCATGGCCTGGCCTATGATTACGAGACGGGCTTCGGGCTCGTTCAGGCGGTTGCGCCCCTCGGCACCCCGGTGCTCCCGTTGGGGGATTCGCGACGCCTGGCCCCCGGGGATCCGGTGGTCATGGGCGGCAGCGGCGGGCGAACCCGCTCCCTGGCGGCCAACGTGGTCGCCTGCCAGGAATTCGCAGGCTACTGGGAATACCTCATCGACGATGCGATCTTCACCGCGCCGGCGCACCCCAACTGGGGCGGCACCGCCCTGATCGGGGCCCGCGGCGATCTGGTGGGCATCGGCTCGCTCCAGCTTCAGCACCAGCCGGCCGGAGGGCGGGTCGTCCCCCTCAACATGAGCGTGCCCATCGACCTTCTCAAGCCGCTCCTGGACGATCTCCTCACGCTCGGCAGGGCGAGCCGGTCCCCGCGGCCCTGGCTCGGCCTCTACGCCACCGAGGCCGAGGACGATCACGTGGTGCTCATCGGCCTGGCGGGAGACGCTCCGGCGCAGCGGGCGGGCCTGCGGGCCGGGGACCGGGTGCACGGGGTGGCGGGGCAGGGGGTCGCGTCCCTGGCCGAATTCTACCGCGCCATATGGGCGCTCGGGCCGGCCGGCGTGGATGTTCCCCTCACGCTGGAGCGCGAGGGCGACATGTTCGATGTGACGGTCAGATCGGCCGACCGCAACCGGTTCATGAAAACCCCTCGCCTCCAGTAGCCTCATGGCGTTGGCCGCCTCCGGCCATCCTGTGCTAGAGGAGCCGCTGGGGAAGCGGAAAAGGTGGGGCAGGGCCGCATGATCGTTGTCTTCGGATCCATCAACATGGACCTGGTGGCCAGGGGGAGGGCCATCGCCCGGCCCGGCGAGACGGTCCTGTCGCGCCGGGCCGACAGCTTCTTCGGCGG
>DATHAU010000526.1:0-7451 GCA_035296545.1 Microvirga sp. | reverse complement strand
GTGTTCGATCCCCCCTGGGACCAGAGCCGCATGTCCGACGAGGCGAGAGTCGCCCTCGACATGTGGTAGTGCCTTCCGGCGCTGCGCGTCGGAAGGTCATTCGACGCGAGTCTTGGCCGTTCCCGGATTTGATCCGGGATGGGAATGCCCTCACCCGTGGCGCCACCCTCACCTGTCATCCCCGCGCAGGCGGGGATCCATAACCACGACAGTGGGAGGAAGGGTGGGACGGTCTGCGCTCTGTCCTACATCGTCAGCGTTTATGGATCCCGGGCTCCGCTGCGCGGCCCCGGGATGACAGGTGGCGCCGCTGGTTTCCCTCCTCCTTGTGGGGAGGGCCAGGGTGGGGGTGTTTGCGCCACACCTTCATAGGCTCTCGCTCACCCCCACCTCCTCCCCACAAGGAGGAGGGTTCCTGTTGCGCCGGAACATGAGATCACGGCCACGCTGAACCTGTGGTAAGCTTGTCGGGTCCGAGGGCCCGACCGATGGATACGCCTCAAGCTTCCGAAACCCTCCGAACCCGCTGCTGCATCGTCGGAGGGGGGCCTGCCGGAATGATGCTGGGGCTTCTCCTCGCGCGGCAGGGCGTCGAGGTACTGGTTCTTGAAAAGCACGGGGATTTCCTGCGCGACTTCCGCGGCGACACCATTCACCCCTCGACCCTGGAGATCATCCACGAACTCGGGTTCCTGGAGGATTTCCTGTCCAGGCCGCACCAGAAGGCCCGGACCGTCACCGTCATGGTGGGCGACACGCCCCTGACGCTGGGGGACTTCTCGCACCTGCCCACCCGGTGCAAGTTCATCGCCCTGATGCCGCAGTGGGATTTCCTCGATTTCCTCGTCGACCATGCGCGCGAGTATCCCCAGTTCCGCCTGCGCATGAGGGCCCAGGCCACGGACCTGATCGAGGCCGAGGGGCAGGTGAGGGGCGTTCGCGCCTCCACCCCGGAGGGTCCCCTCGAAATCCACGCCGATCTGGTCGTCGCCGCCGACGGCAGGCGCTCCATCGTCCGCGGGAAGGCGGGCCTTGAGGTGATGGATATCGGCGCGCCCATGGACGTGCTGTGGATGCGCCTGTCCCGGCTGCCGGACGATCCCGACCAGTTGCAGGGACGCATCGCGGCCGGACAGATGCTCGTGATGATCGACCGGAACGATTACTGGCAATGCGCCTTCGTGATCCCCAAGGGCTCCTTCGCGGCCATCCGACAGGAGGGGCTGGAGGCATTTCGGGCCAAGCTCACGGGGCTGGCCCCGTTCCTGGGCGGCCGGGTCGAGGAGCTTCGCGGCTGGGACGACATCAAGCTCCTCACCGTGACGGTCGACCGCCTGAGGCAATGGTTCCGGCCGGGGCTCCTGTGCATCGGCGACGCGGCCCACGCCATGTCGCCCATCGGCGGGATCGGCATCAACCTCGCCATCCAGGACGCGGTGGCCGCCGCCAACATCCTGGGTCCGGCGCTGCGGAACGGGCCGGCCGGGCCGGATCTGCTGGCGGCCGTGCAGAAGCGGCGCGAGCCCCCGACCCGCCTGACCCAAAGGCTGCAGGTCCTGATCCAGAACCGGCTGATCAGCCGCGTTCTCGGCAGCCGGGGCTCCGTGTCACCGCCTTGGCTCCTGCGCGTGCTGGCCCGGTTGCCGCTCTTCCGGCGCCTTCCGGCCCGGATCGTCGGCATGGGCTTCAGGCCCGAGCACGTGCGATAGGGGCGCCGCACCCGGTTCGCGCGGCCGAGCGCCTCCGTCGCCGCTCGCGATGTCGTCGGCCTCCTCGACGGAGGAAAGCACGGGCGCGCGGGGCGAATCGGGCACCGTCGCCACCATGGCGCGCGCAATCTCCTGCTCGCCCATCACGACCCGCGTCGCCCCGTGCTTGACCACATGCTCCTCCTGGGCGCCCGAATGGGCCCGGACGATGATCGGCAGATCCGGGTTGATCCCGCGGGCCTGTTCGACCACCTGGCCGCTCTCGAACGCATCGGGAATGGCGACCAGGAGGCATCGCGCCGCCTTGATGTTGGCCGCCGCGGCAACCTCCGGATCGGCGGCGTTGCCGATGACCACCGGCAGGCCCTCCCTCTGCAGATCCGCGACCTGGTTCTTTTCCGTTTCGATCACCAGGAAGGGGGTTCTGGACGCCACCAGCTTGCGGCTGATGAATTTCCCGACCCGGCCGTGGCCCACGAGGACCACGTGGTCGGCCAGGGATACGGCCGGGAGGGGATCCTGTTGACTGCGGGCGGCCTCCTGCTCGGCGGCCGCGTTCCTTTCGGCGTCGGCCCGTTCCGCCGTTCCGGTTTCCCGCCTTGCGAACCAGCGGTCCAGCGCGGTGAACAGGAACGGGTTGACGAGGATCGACAGAATGGCGCCCGCGAGAACGAGGTCGTGGCCCAGGTCGGGCAGAAGCTGAAGCTGGAGGCCGAGCCCGGCGAGAATGAAGGAAAACTCGCCGATCTGCGCCAGGCTCGCCGCGATGGTCAGGGCCGTGGCCTGGGGATGCCTGAAGAGCCTGACGATGGCGTAGGCGGCAAGGGACTTGCCGACCACGATGATCAGGAACGTCGCCAGAACGGGCCCGAAATCGCGGATCACGATCATCGGATCGAACAGCATCCCGACGGACACGAAGAAGAGGACCGCGAAGGCGTCCCGCAGGGGCAGGGTCTCCGAGGCGGCGCTGTGGCTGAGTTCGGATTCGCTCAGCACCATGCCGGCGAAGAAGGCCCCCAGGGCGAAGGACACGCCGAACAGCTCCGCCGCGCCGAAGGCCGCGCCCAGCGCGACGGCGAGGACGGCCAGGCGGAACAGCTCCCGGGAACCGGTGTGGGCGACATAATGGAGAAGCCACGGAATGAACCGACGCCCGACGATCAGCATGATCGCCGCGAACGCCGCCACCTTGCCGAGGGTCAGGGCCAGGGACAGGGCGATGCCCTTCAGATCGGCGGAGGCCCCGGACATGGCGTTCGCGAAGGCGGGCAGGAGGACCAGGGTCAGCACCATGGCAAGGTCCTCGACGATGAGCCAGCCGACCGCGATATGGCCGCGCTCGGTTTCCACCAGGCGGCGCTCCTGCAGCGCCCGCAGCAGCACGACCGTACTGGCGACCGACAGGGCCAGGCCGAAGACGATGCCGCCGCCGAGGCTCCAGCCCATCCACCAGGCCAGCCCCATTCCCAGAAGGGTGGCGCTGGCGATCTGAACCGCGGCGCCCGGAATGGCGATGGCCTTTACCGAGAGCAGATCCTTCAGGGAGAAATGCAGCCCGACGCCGAACATCAGCAGAATGATGCCGATCTCCGCGAGCTGGTTGGCGAGAGCCTGGTCCGCCACGTAGCCGGGCGTGAAGGGGCCGACGAGAACTCCTGCCAGCAGGTAGCCCACCAGGGGCGAGATGCGCAGGCGATGCGCCAGGGCGCCGAAAACAAAGGCCAGAACAAGCCCGACAACGATCATCGATATCAGCGGCGTGTGATGCGGCATCTGCTTTCCTTCGGGTTCGGGTATGCCCCCTTAGATTTGAAGAAGGCCCCCAGGGTCAACCCGAGCCGTTTGGCGCGGCCGGACCGATCTCGACGTTTGACCGCTCGATGCCTATCTATAGAATAGGACACTCGTTCTGCCCGGGCCTTGAACCCGGCCGTCAGGAGAGAAGGCTTATGGCTCTACCCGGATTCAAGGTCGTGACCTTGACCGACGCGGCGGCAAACCGCGTCAAGGACATCATCGGCAAGGCGGACCGGCCCATCGTCGGGGTTCGCGTCGGCGTGAAGAACGGCGGCTGCGCCGGCATGTCCTACACCATGGAATATGCGGAAAGCGTCTCGCCCCTCGACGAGGTGGTGGAGGACAAGGGGGTCCGGGTTCTGATCGACCCCAAGGCGGTGCTGTTCCTGCTGGGCACCGAGATGGATTTCCAGACCAGCAAGATGCAGTCCCAGTTCGTGTTCAACAACCCGAACCAGACCTCCGCCTGCGGCTGCGGCGAGTCCGTGGCGATCACGCCGGCGACGCCGAACGCCCTCCAGTCGGCCGAATAGCCTGTGGACCCCGAGGCCGTCCGCGACGTGTTCCGCAAGGTCGGCCCGGTCGGGATCCGCAGGATGTTCGGCGGGCAGGGGATCTACCGGGGCGAGGCGATGTTCGCCCTGGTGGCCGGGGGCGAATTGTACCTGAAGGCGGACGGCGAGACGGAGGAGATGTTTCGCCGGCTCGGTTCACGCCCCTTCAGCTTCGAGCGGCGCGACGGGCGGGTCACGCAGACGAGCTACTGGCTCATGCCGGAATCGGCCCTGGACGATCCGGACGAAGCGGCCGAGCTTGCCGGAATGGCCCTGCAGGCGGCCCTGCGGGCAGGAGCCGCCAGGACGCAGGGGCGCGCCAAGGCCCCGCCGCGCCGGAAGGCAGGCAAGCCCCTCCCGGAATCCGCTACTTAGATTTCTTCGGCCCGGTCGACCGCAACAGGAAGGCCGGGACGTGATCGCCCAGGCCCACCACCGGCGCGTCCGAGTCATGGTCGTGCCGGGACCGGCGCTGATGTCCCTTGTCGGCCGGCCTGCCGTCCCGATCCGGCTGCCGCTCCCGCTCCGGTTCTCTCGCGCTCTCCGGTTGCCTCTCGCGCTCAGGATGTCTCTCGCGCTCAGGATGTTTCTCGCGCTCTTGGGGCTTCTCCCGTTCCTGCGCCCGCGCGCGGGGCTGCGGGCGCTCCCGCTCGGGACGAGGCCTGCGGGGCGCCTGCTCCTCCCGCGGCGCGGGCGCTTCGCTCGAGGCGGCCGCCTCTTCCGACGCCTCCGCGGACGGCTGGCGCAGCTTGACCTTGCGGCTGCGGGAGCGTTCCTCTCCCCGGCCTTCGCCGCGGCCCTCTCCCCGTCCGCGGGAACGGTCCTCGCCCCGGCCGCCGCGACGGCGGGATGAGGAGCCTTCCGAGGCCGGCCGCTCGGCGGCGGTCGGGCCCTCCCACGGGATGGGCTGCTGGATGAGCTTCTCGATGGCCGCGATCGACTTCTCGTCCCCCGGCTTCACGAGGGTGAAGGACGCGCCCGCGCGGCCGGCGCGGCCGGTGCGGCCGATCCGGTGCACATAGTCCTCCGCATGGTGCGGCACGTCGTAATTGAACACGTGGCTCACGGATGGGATGTCGAGACCGCGGGCCGCCACGTCGCTTGCCACCAGCAGGGGCATCTCGCCGGTGCGGAAGCTCTCCAGGGCCGCCATGCGGGCGTGCTGGTCCATGTCGCCGTGAAGGGCGACGGCCGGGAAGCCGTGCTTCTGCAGGGAGCGATGGAGAACGGCCACATCGCGCTTGCGGTTGCAGAACACGATGGCGTTCTTCAGGTCCGTCGCGCCCTGGATGAGCTGGCGCAGGGTCTCGCGCTTCTCGAAATCCTGCGATCCCGTCGCCACGAGGCGCTGGGTGATGGTTTCCACGGTGGAGGCGGCGCGGGCGACCTCGACCTTGACCGGGCTGTGCAGGAAGGCGTCCGCGAGACGCTGGATCTCCGGCGGCATGGTGGCGGAGAAGAACAGGGTCTGGCGGGTGAAGGGCACCAGCTTCACGATCCGCTCGATATCGGGGATGAAGCCCATGTCGAGCATCCGGTCCGCCTCGTCGATGACGAGAAGCTCGACCCCGGTGAGCAGGAGCTTGCCGCGCTCGAAGTGGTCGAGCAGGCGTCCGGGGGTGGCGATCAGAACGTCCACGCCGCGGGTGATCTTGGCGTCCTGGTCGCCGAAGGACACGCCGCCGATCAGAAGGGCGACGGAGAGCCGGTGGTTGATGCCGTACTTGTCGAAATTGTCTTCGACCTGGGCGGCGAGCTCGCGGGTTGGCTCGAGGATCAGCGTGCGCGGCATGCGCGCCCGGGCCCGCCCGGTTTCAAGGAGCGTGAGCATGGGAAGCGTGAAGGCCGCCGTCTTGCCGGTGCCGGTCTGGGCGATGCCCAGCACGTCGCGGCGCGCAAGCACGTGGGGGATCGCCTCGGCCTGGATCGGCGTCGGCTCCGTATAGCCTGCGGCAGCGACCGCCTGTTGAACTTTGTCGCTAAGTCCGAGTTCAGCGAAGGACATGAATACTATAACCGTTGCAGATGAAGCGCGATCACAAATGCCGGCCGCATTTTACGGCAACAAACGGGCGCGGGACTGGTTTCACCCGGGGCTTTGGCGCAAGCTGAGGTGCGCCGGGACCATAGGACAAGCTATAGGCTTGTCAATCCAAGGCAAAAGCCGCGATGGCCGAGACACTGGTTTTGATTCCCGGATTGGCCTGCACATCACGTCTTTATGAGGCGCAGATCGCCGCCCTGTCCGGGGAGCGGCATGTCGTGGTGGCGGATCATACGCGCGATGATTCGATCCAGGGAATGGCCGCCCGGCTCCTGCGCGAGGCTCCGGAGCGGTTCTCCCTCGCCGGGCTGTCCATGGGCGGATACGTGGCCCTCGAGGTGATGCGCCAGGCCCCCGGACGGGTGGCCCGGCTGGCGCTCCTCGATACGAGCGCCCGGCCCGACGCGCCGGAGGCGAGCCGGGACCGGGAGCGGCTGATCGCCCTGGCCGAGGCGGGGCGATGGAAGGACGTCACGTCGAAACTCTGGCCTCGCCTGGTGCATCCGAGCCGCCAGTCCGACCCTGCCCTGCGGGAGATCGTCGACCGCATGATGCAGGACACGGGAACGGAGGCCTATGTCCGGCAGCAGCGCGCCATCATGGGACGGGCCGATTCCCGCCCCCTGCTGCCCGGCATCGAGATCCCGACCCTGGTTCTCGCAGGGGAGGGCGACGCCATCACGCCGCCCGAGGTCGCCCGGGAAATGGCCGAGATGATCGAGTGGGCGTCCCTGGTGATCGTTCCCGAGTCGGGACATCTTTCGAGCCTGGAACAGCCGGAGCGCGTGACCCAGGCGCTGCGGCTCTGGCTGGAGCACCGCTGAAAGGGGCGGCATCCAAGCAGGTCTTGGGAACGAGGTCAACAAATCGTTACCGGGACGAAAAAGGCAGAGTCCTTGCGGCACAGCCTCGAATAACTCATTGTAATTTAATCTAAAATCCCGTTTGACCAGCCGGAAGCCGAAACGCGGTCTAGTCGATTGACCCTCACTTTCCTGGCCTTAAAGGCGCCAAGCGAGGCGGTTGAATCGGGTGTGTTGCAGGAAAGTGACAGACGCAACGGGAGGTCTGGATTAAAAGCGTAACTGGATGCCCCCAAAACGGATCGACACAATGAAAAAGATTCTCCTCTCCTCAGTTGCCCTGCTTGGTCTGACCGCCGGCGCCATGGCTGCCGACCTGCCGTCCCGCGCCGCTCCGGCGCCGGTATTTTCGGCGGTGCCGGTGTTCACCTGGACCGGGTTCTATGTGGGCGTGAACGCCGGCTACGGCTGGCAGGACAACAACGACAGCTCGGTGTTCGTGCCCGCCGGCACCATCGCGGCCGGCTCGCCGGCCGGCACC
>DATHAU010000525.1:0-2720 GCA_035296545.1 Microvirga sp. | reverse complement strand
GGGCCGGAGCGAAGCCCCGGAGCAATGGGCCCTGACCGAAGGCTAGGCCAAGCCTGCATCAATATTGCGCTTGCGGCGGGGTGACAAAGGGTTTTATTTCGCAGCGCAGCAATTTTGAGCCTGAAGCGGGAGCCCCGAGCCGTGTCCCTGATCAACCCGGACGTCATGCCTGAAAAGGATTTCCCGCTCCGCGACGACATCCGCCTCCTCGGGCGGCTCTTAGGGGACACGATCCGCGAGCAGGAGGGCGAGGCCGCCTTCGACATCGTCGAACTCATCCGCCAGACCTCCATCCGTTTCCACCGGAACGAGGACCAGGCCGCCCGGCGCGAGCTTGAGACGATCCTGAACAGCCTCTCCCGCGGGCGCACGAACCAGATCATCCGCGCCTACAGCTATTTCTCGCACCTCTCCAACATCGCCGAGGACCAGCACCACGTCCGCCGCTCCAGGGCCCATGCCATGGCGGGGGCTCACGCCATGGCGGCGCCTGCCCCGCGGGAGGGCACCATGGCCAAGGCCCTCAAGCTGGCCCAGGAGGCGGGGATCTCTCAAGCGGCCCTGCAGGCCTTCTTCGCGTCCGCGCTCATCTGCCCGGTCCTCACCGCGCATCCCACCGAGGTGCGCCGCAAGAGCACCATCGACCGGGAGATGGAGATCCTGCAGATCCTGGCCCAGCGCGACCGGCAGGAGCTGACCCCCGACGAGGAGGCCGTGAGCGAGGAATCCCTGCGCCGGGCGATCCTCACCCTGTGGCAGACCAGCATCCTGCGCCGCAACCGGCTCAAGGTCATCGACGAGGTGATGAACGGCCTGTCCTATTACGACTACACCTTCTTCAAGGAGCTGCCGCGCTTCTACGCCTCCCTGGAGGATCAGCTCGCCGCCATGGACCCGGCCTGGAGCAACGTGGAGCTCCCCTCGTTCCTGCGCATGGGAAGCTGGATCGGCGGCGACCGGGACGGCAATCCTTTCGTCACGGCGGACGTGCTGCGCCAGGCTCTCCTGCTCCAGGGCAAGCACGCGCTCGGCTTCTATCTGGAGGAGCTCCACTGCCTGGGGGCCGAGCTGTCCCTGGACGGGCGCTTCGTCACCGTGTCCGAGGGGGTTCAGGAACTGGCCGCCGCCTCGCCCGATTCCTCGCCGCGCCGGAAGGACGAGCCCTACCGCCTCGCCATCTCAGGGATCTATGCGCGCCTCGCCGCGACCGCCGCCGGGTTCGGCCACGGGGATGTCGCCCGCCATGCGGTGGGCGAAGCGCCGGCCTATGCGGGCGTGGAGGAATTCGCGGGCGACCTTTCGATCCTGCATCGCTCGCTCATGTCGAACGGCTCCCTTGCCCTGTCCCGGGGACGGCTGCGGAGGCTGCGCCGGGCGGTGGACGTGTTCGGCTTCCATCTGGCGAGCCTCGACCTGCGCCAGAACGCCGACGTGCACCAGCGCGTGGTCGCCGAGCTGTTCGAAAAGGCGCTTCCGGGCACGGGCTACGAGGAGCTGTCGGAGGACAAGCGCGTCGCCCTCCTGCTGGAGGAACTGAGAACGCCGCGGCTCCTGACCTCGCCCTATCTCGACTACTCGCCCGAGACCGCCTCGGAGCTCGCCATCGTGCACGAGGCGGCGCAAGCCCATCGGCGCTACGGCCGCGCGGCGGTGCCGAACTACGTCATCTCCAAGGCCAGCGACCCGTCCGACATCCTGGAGGTGGCCCTGCTCCTGAAGGAGGCGGGCCTGCTGCGCCCGCGCGAGGGCGAGATGGCCGTCAACATCATCCCGCTGTTCGAGACCATCAACGATCTGCGCCATTGCAGCCGGGTCATGGACGCGCTGTTCGGGCTGCCGGATTACATGCGCCTCCTGCGCAGCCGCGGAGGAGGCCAGGAGGTGATGCTCGGCTATTCCGACAGCAACAAGGACGGGGGCTTTCTCACCTCCGGCTGGGAGCTCTACAAGGCGGAGATCGAGCTCATCGAGGTGTTCAAGCGCCACGGCGTGGCGCTGCGCCTCTTCCACGGCCGCGGCGGGTCCGTGGGCCGCGGCGGGGGCCCGAGCTACCAGGCGATCCTGGCCCAGCCGGGCGGCGCCGTGCAGGGCGCGATCCGCATCACGGAGCAGGGCGAGGTCATCGCCGGCAAGTACTCCAACCCGGACCTCGGACGCCGCAACCTGGAAATCCTCGCGGCCGCCACCTTCGAGGCCTCCCTGCTGCATTCGGGCCAGTCCGCGCCGCGGGACGAGTACCTCAGGGCCATGGAGGAATTGTCCGACAACGCCTACCGGGCCTATCGCGCCCTCGTCTACGAGACGGAAGGGTTCGAGCGCTATTTCTGGGAATCCACGGTCATCGGCGAGATCGCCAACCTGAACATCGGCAGCCGACCCGCGTCGCGGACGAATTCCCGGCGCATCGAGGATCTTCGCGCCATTCCGTGGGTGTTCGGCTGGGCGCAGTGCCGCCTCATGCTGCCGGGCTGGTACGGCTTCGGCTCCGCCGTCAACGCCTGGCTCGAAGCCCATCCCCATGACGGCCTCGCGCTGCTGCAGGAGATGTATCGCGAATGGCCGTTCTTCCGGGCGCTTCTGTCGAACATGGACATGGTGCTGGCCAAGAGCAACATCGCCATCGCGTCCCGCTATGCGGGGCTTGTCGAGGACGAGGCCCTGCGCGAGGCCATCTTCCCGCGCCTGCGGCGGGAATGGGAGGATTCCATCGCAAAGCTGCT
>DATHAU010000524.1:0-6198 GCA_035296545.1 Microvirga sp. | reverse complement strand
AGCGCCATGAGGGCGTCGAGCTCGCAATCCAGCGACAGGTAGAAATGCGGCACGGTCTGCTTCGACTCGACCAGGCGCTTGGCGATGGTCCTGCGCATCCCGTCGAGGGGCACCTCCTCGTAGGTTCCGGCCTCGAACATGGCCTTGACCTGATCGGCCGAGGCGCTCTGGGCGAGCTGCGGCGCGGCGGGCTTCGCCACTTGCGCGGGCGCGGGAGCCGCCGCAGCGGGGGCCGGGGCGGGAGCGGCGGCGGCAGGTTTTGCGCCGCCGGAGAGCGCCGCCCGCACGTCCTTCTCGACCACCCGGCCATGGGGGCCGGAGCCCTGCACGGAGGCGATGTCGATGCCGGCTTCCTTGGCGACGCGCTTGGCAAGCGGCGAAGCGAACACGCGCCCGCCCGCCTGCCCTGCGGCGGCCCCTGCCCCGTTGGGCTTGGCCGCCTGCGCGGGGCCGCTCGGGGCCTGGTCGACGCGGGCATAGGACATGTGCGCGGCCTGATCGCCCGGGATGGCGTTGGCCTCAGGCCGGGGCGCGGCCCCCGGCGCTGCAGGTGCAGGCGCGGCGGGAGCAGGAGCAGCCTCGGCCTTCGCCGCAGGGGCCCCGCCGCCTGAGGCCGAGACGCTCTTCGGGTCCTCGCCCTCGGCGGCGATCAGGGCGATGAGCTGGTTGACCGGCACGTCGGACGTGCCTTCGGGCACGACGATCTTGGCGAGGATGCCTTCGTCCACCGCCTCCACTTCCATGGTGGCCTTGTCGGTCTCGATCTCAGCGATGATGTCGCCGGACTTCACCGCGTCGCCTTCCTTCTTCAGCCACTTGGCAAGGTTGCCCTTTTCCATGGTGGGAGAGAGCGCGGGCATCAGGATGTTGATGGGCATGGGGTTTTGATCCTGACTGAGGGGTTAGAGTTCTCGTTTGGCATTCTTCGATCGAAAAACCGGCATCCGCTTTTTTTCGCCGAATGCCTAGTTGATGGCCTGGGTGAAGCCGGGGTCGGACGGGTCGTCCAACTCGGCCTGGATTCCCGCCGCGATCTCGGTCATGGCGTCATCTTCCGAGATGTCGGTTTCCATGGCGTAGACCCGGGCGGCGTGACGGGCGAGGTCCACCAGGAGCACGCCCCAGGTGAACGGATCGTCGAAGGCGCGGCGCAGCGCGATGCTCACGGCGCCATCGACCACCGAAGCCCGCAGGATCTCGACGCCGCCCTTTTCGAGCACGTCCGGCGGAACGTTGAGGGCTTCGAATTTTTTCTGGGTCATCGCGCGCTAACCTTCGGTATCAATGGACCTAGCGCTTTCCAGTCGTCGAGGCGCTTCGCCAAACCAAGACCGAATGCAAAACTTAGAACCCAGGGGATAGACACAAAAATCCAAGCTCTTGTTGTTTGGTCAAGAATGTAGCTTGAGAGTTGCTGTAGTCCCCTCTCAGCATTTAGCCCGGCCTCAACTACTAGGACACTTCCTAGAACAGCAACATATCCGGCGCTAAGCACATACGAGAGCAAGTCCACGATGATTTTGCCCCGAGCCTCAGCCCACTCGATGACCTTAGACCCGACTACTACACCAAACATGGCTAGACAGATAGTTATGGCCGCTTCTACAACAATGAGAGGTGAAGACATTTCATCCTCACCTGTAGCAAACGGCCTTCGCCGCCTGCACCACCTCGCCCACGTTCGGCAGCGCCAGCTTTTCCAGGTTGGCGGCATACGGCATGGGCACGTCCTTGCCGGTCACGCGCACCACCGGGGCGTCCAGGTAGTCGAACGCTTTTTCCATGATCTGCATGGCGATCTCGGCGCCGACGCCGGATTGCGGGAAGCCCTCCTCCACCGTCACGCAGCGGCCGGTCTTCATCACCGAGGCGATGATGGTTTCGGTGTCCATGGGGCGGATGGTGCGCAGGTCGATCACCTCGGCCTCGATGCCTTCCTTCTCCAGCTCCTGCGCGGCCTTGAGCGCGTAGGTCATGCCGATGGAGAAGGACACGATGGTCACGTCCTTGCCCTCCCGGTGGATGCGCGCCTTGCCGATGGGCACCGTGAAGTCGTCGAGCTTCGGCACCGGGAAGGACTGGCCGTAGAGGATCTCGTTCTCCAGGAAGACGATGGGGTTCGGGTCGCGGATGGCGCTCTTGAGCAGGCCCTTGGCGTCGGAGGCCGAATAGGGGGCGATGACCTTGAGGCCCGGAACGTTCGAGTACCAGGCGGCGTAGTCATGGCTGTGCTGGGCGCCCACGCGGGCCGCCGCGCCGTTGGGGCCGCGGAACACCACGGGCGCGCCGAGCTGGCCGCCGGACATGTACAGGGTCTTGGCCGCCGAGTTGATGATGTGGTCGATGGCCTGCATGGCGAAGTTGAAGGTCATGAACTCCACGATGGGCTTGAGCCCCGTGAAGGCCGCGCCGACGCCCACGCCCGCAAAGCCGTGCTCGGTGATCGGGGTGTCGATGACCCGGCGCGCGCCGAATTCCTGCAGCAGCCCCTGGGTGACCTTGTAGGCGCCCTGGTACTCGGCCACCTCCTCGCCCATGACGAGCACGAGCTCGTCCCGGCGCATCTCCTCGGCCATGGCGTCGCGCAGGGCTTCGCGCACGGTCATGTTGACGAGCTCGGTGCCCTCGGGGATTTCGGCAAAGGCGTTGTAGGAGCCGCGGCTCGTGATCACCGACGGGGCCGCCGGCACCGAGACGCCGCCCTGATCCTGCCCCTGCCGTTCGATGGGAGCCGGGCGATCCGTCATGCCCTCGGCCTGCATGTCGGGAACGGGCGCGGGCTGCGGCGAGCTCGGACCCGGCGCGGGAGGAGCCTCCCCGCCCCCTTGGGCCGGGGCCCTGGAGGCCGCCGCCGACACGTCCTCGCCCTCCCCCGCCAGGATCGCGATGGGGGTGTTCACGGCAACATTGTCGGTGCCGTCGGAGACCAGGATCTTGGCGAGCACGCCTTCATCGATGGCCTCGACCTCCATGGTCGCCTTGTCGGTCTCGATCTCGGCGAGAATGTCGCCGGGCTTGACCTTGTCGCCTTCGTTCTTCAGCCATTTGGCCAGTTTGCCCTGCTCCATGGTGGGGGAGAGGGCCGGCATGAGAATGTCTGTGGGCATTTTGAAATTCTCTCAAGCGTCGGGTCAGGGTGTTAGCTGAAGGCGAGACCGGTGATCTCGTTGATGGCGGCGATCGTCTCGGGAGGCTTGCAGATGAAAAGACCGCTCGGATCGATCTGATGGCAGGCAAGGCGCTTGTTGGACCCTGAAGCGGACAGATGCTCCTGGAACCATTGCAGGATGCCGGTGTCGGCCCGTTCATGGTCCACACTCAGGGTGATGCGCTCCGTCCTGCCGTTCTTTTCCACTTCGACCCAAGCCACCTTCTGTTTGAAATCGACATGGTCGCGCACGGCGTCGAACGCAATGTCACCGTCGGACAGATCGCAGAGGCGTTGGACGATGCTGACATAGGGATGGGGGTCCTCCGCGCAGTCCTCCTCGAAATACCAGACGTCGGAGGACAGGCCGGCTCCGTTCGAGTGCTCCTCGCTGGAGCTCATCCCCATGATCGTCAACAGGAGTCCGTGTCCCCGTCGCGCGATGTCCTCGCGGGACCAGTCGAGGCGAAAGAGGTCCTCGGTCGAGGCGCCCTCGCGGAGTCGGATGCCAACTCCGCTCACCTTCTGGAGCATGAGCTCGACCGTCGGATCCTCGACCTCGGAAAAGAACCGCTTGAAGAAGCCCATCGATCAACGGGCCTCGAGCAGAATGTCCGTATAGAGCTCCGACGGATCCGGCTCCGGATCGTGCGTGGCGAACTCGGCGGCCTCGTTGACGATCTCGCGCACCCGGCTGTCGATGGCTTTCAGCTCGTCCTCCGACATCCTCCAGCTTTCCAGAAGACGGCGGCGCACCTGCTCGATGGGGTCGTGCTCCTCGCGCATCCGGGCGACCTCGTCCTTGGTGCGGTACTTGGCCGGGTCGGACATGGAATGGCCGCGGTAGCGGTAGGTCTGCATTTCGAGGATGTAGGGGCCCTTGCCCGTGCGGGCATGCTCGATGGCCCGCTGCCCGGCCGCATAGACCGCACGAACGTCCATGCCGTCCACCTGCTCGCCGGGGATGTTGAAGGACACGCCGCGCTTGGAGAAATCCGTCTGCGCGGAGGCGCGGGACACGGAGGTGCCCATGGCGTAGCGGTTGTTCTCGATCACGTAGACCACGGGCAGCTTCCACAGCTCCGCCATGTTGAAGCTCTCGTAGACCTGGCCCTGGTTGGCGGCGCCGTCGCCGAAATAGGTCAGGCACACGTTGCCGTTGTCGCGGTAATGGTTGGCGAAGGCGATGCCCGTGCCGAGCGACACCTGCGCGCCCACGATGCCGTGGCCGCCGTAGAAGTGCTTCTCCTTGGAGAACATGTGCATGGAGCCGCCCTTGCCCTTGGACAGGCCCCCGCGGCGTCCGGTCAGCTCCGCCATGACGCCCCTCGCGTCCATGCCGCAGGCCAGCATGTGGCCGTGGTCGCGGTAGCCGGTGATCACCTGATCGCCCTCTTTGGTCGCCATCTGCATGCCGACCACCACGGCCTCCTGGCCGATGTAGAGATGGCAGAACCCGCCGATGAGGCCCATGCCGTACATCTGGCCGGACTTCTCCTCGAAGCGCCGGATCAGGAGCATGTCGTTATAGGCCGCGAGGTCCTGGTTCTTGTCGAATTGGGGATTGTTGGGAGCCGCTCCTCGCGCGGAGCTTTTGCCAGGGGTGGACTTGTTGGCCGCGCTGGAAAGAGCGCGGCCTGCCTTGCGGGCAGCAACAGCCATCGGGGTCCTCCGAAGGGTTTCCTCGACGAAAGTTCTAGCGCAGTCCATGACGGAAATCGAGGGGGCCGAAAGCGGTTTTGCGCTGCACAACGAAATGTGCAACCCTATGATAACGCTCTTTTATTTCGATTTAACTCGATTTCAGTTAAGCGGAAGTTTTCCGCTACTTCGCGTCCGGCCCGGTGATGATCACGAGATCGTTCCTGTGCACGCGTCCCAGCATGACGCGCGCTCTCTCCTCGAGCAGATCCCGGTCGATCTGATCCTTGCGGAGAAGGGCGATGCGGCGCTCCCAGTCGGTGCGCTCCGTTTTGAGAACATCCAGCTCCTTGGAAAGTTCGGCCACCTGGGCCCCATATTTCTGCTGGGCCTCGATGCCCCGCGCGCCGCTGTGGGCGTGGTGGAAGAAATAGCCCACCACCGCCGCCGAGACGCCGTAGAGCATCAGGGGAATGAGGAATCGTCGTGCGCGCCTGCGGATCACCATGCGGCCGATCCTACGGCGGCATGGTTAAGGAGAGGTTGAAACCGGCCGCGAGGCGGCCTGCGGCTCAGGGCGCCTGCTCCTCCTCCCCGTCCGCCTCCAAGGAGACCGACATGGTCGAGACCACGAAATCCCGCGCCATCTCGTCCGGCACGTCCGCGGCATAGACCGCGTAATCCTCCTCCGGCCTCACCACCGCCTTCAGGGTCTTGTGAGCGCCTTCGGGAAACGCGATCCGCAGCGCGATCTTGCGGAAGGCATGGCTCGTGGGCTGGTTCATCAGGACGCCTGCAAACTCGCAGGGGCAGAGCAGGATTTCGAACGGATCTCCCGTCACGGCCTCGAGCTGCCGGATCCCCATGCCCAGGCGGATGCCGCCGCTCGTATGCCAGGCGCTCGGCGCGTCGGGCATGTCCGCCTTCCTCTCGACGATGATCGATTGCGGCTGCGAGGCGGAGGGCCAGGTCAGGCACTCCCTCACATGGGCCTTCGTCTCCTTCTCGTAGGACCGGTCCATGCTGCCCCAGGCGATGAAGGCCGCGTTCTCCGTGCCGGAGAAAATTTCCGTGCCGCAGCGGTAGTAGCCTACATGGACATGCTTGAAGACGCGCTTGACCTGCCCTTTCGGCAGCAGGCGCCGGAGCTGCGCCTCCGTGGTGTCCTCCGTGATGGGACCCGCCCGCTTGCCAGGCTCGATGGCGAAATCCGCGGAGGTCTGCCCCTCGCCCGGCGCGGCGAGAAGGCTCGCGCCTGCCGCCAGACCGATGATGAAGAAGGATCGAACCATGCCTCTCATCCGGCAAACGGCCTAATCGGCGAGGGACACGATGAGCTGCCGCACGACGAAGTTCTTCGCCACGGCCTCCGGCACGTCCGAGGATTTCAGGGCGAAGTCCTCGTCGAC
>DATHAU010000523.1:0-7245 GCA_035296545.1 Microvirga sp. | reverse complement strand
TCCGCCTGGCTCTTCACCCAGGCGATCTGGACCACGCGGCGCTCGCCGGAGAACGGCAGGTGGCCGTGCCAGGAGTTGTCGGAGCGCAGGAAGGCGAACATGGTGCCCATGGTGGGGGGCACTTCCAGCTTGTAGGGCTCGTAGTTCTTCTCGTCGTAGAGCACCCGCAGGCGTCCGCCCTCGTCCTGCTGCCATTCGTCGTTCATGTAGACCAGCATGGTCATGACCTTGGACGGGCCGTCCGTATGGATCGAGCCGTATTTCGGCTGCGAGCGCTTCATGATCGTGGTCAGGCGGGGATAGGCGTGCAGGTCCTGCCCGAACTTGCGCGACAGCTCCTCGGTCAGCTCCGGGCCTTCGAGCTCGTCGATGAGCTGCTTGAAGCGGCCGTGGAGCTTGACCTCGTCGACCGTGAGGTAGCCGGGCTTGTTGATCTCGGGAAAGTCCCGGCGCAGGTCGTCCACGGCGTCTTCCTTGAGGAATTTCGACGCCAGCAGGAAGCTGTAGGGGTCGCGCGAGGGCTGTGCGTCGCGCACGGCGGACAGGTTGATCAGGCTCATGCTTGGACTCCCGGATGCGGCCGGTTCACGATCGTGTTCGCCCCTGGACTGGGCTCGGCGCAAACTCGCATCCGTCGGGCGAAAAATCAAACGGGTTCCTTTGCCGCGGCGGCCGCCCCCCAGAGGGACGCTTCGCCGCTCAGCGCAGGAGCTCGATCGCGGGCTCCATGTTGAGGAGCTTGCCGAGGGCGCGCAGGCGGCCGTTGAGGCGCTCGTTGGCGAGCGGCTCCATCCCGGCGGGCAGCCTCAGGACCACCCGATTCCCCCGCGGCACGAGAGGCGCCTGCGGCAGGACGCCCTCCATGGCGACCGAGACCGGATAGGCGACGCGCATGAGCGCCGCGAGCAGGCGGGCGCGCTCCATGAGCCTCGGCCCCGCCAGGGCCTTGATGCGCGAGCCCACCTTGTCGGGGGACAGGCCCTCGTGGCGGAAGAAGATCGACAGGGCGAGGTAGGCGCGGCCGGGATGATCGAGCCCGGCGAAGGCCCCGTAGGCGATGAGGTTGAGGCTCTGCTCGCCCCGGTAGTCCGGGTGGGCCCGCCAGCCGATGTCGGCGAGCAGGCAGGCCGCATGGCGCAGGCGGCGCTCGGTTTCGGTTTCCGGCAGGCCCAGGCTGCCGATGAAGGCGTCGGTCCAGTCCCACAGCTCCTCCCCGTGGCGGGGGGAGCGGGAGCGCAGGAGGTTGAGGTCGCCCGCCGCCGAGAGCAGCGGGTCGAGGCCCCGGGTCTGGGGATCGAGCCGGTCGAAGAGCAGCCCCTCGCGCACCCCGTAGGCCGAGATCGCCACCTCCTTGGGCGCGCCCAGCCGGATGATCTCCTCCAGCACGATGGACCCGTAGGCCAGGAGCGGGCGGCGGGCCTCGGAGACGCTCTCGATGTCCTTCAGGGTCTTGGTGTCGGCCTCCTCCACCAGATGCAGGAAGTCGAGCCCGTCCTCGGGGTTGATGAGGTAGCCGTGCATCACATGGAGCGGATAATCCCGCGCCGCCTGGTGAAGCCGGGCCAGGGCGCGCCAGGTGCCGCCCACCGCGTAGAAGGTGCGCCCGTGCAGGTTTTCGAGATATTCCGGGGCGCGCTCCAGGGCCGCGCGAACGATCTTCTGCGCCTTCTTGAGGGAGCCGCCGCTCACGTCCTGAAGGGCGAGGCCGCCGAGCGGCATGGTGATCCCCTCCCCGACCGCCGCGCCCCGCACGTCCACCAGTTCCAGGCTGCCGCCGCCCATGTCGCCCACGATGCCGTCCGGCTCGTGGAAGCCCGCGATCACGCCCAGGGCCGAGTAATGCGCCTCCTCGGCTCCGGAGAGGAGGCGGATGGGGCTGCCGCAGGCGTTCGCCGCCGCGTCCAGGAAGGCGGGGCCGTTGGAGGCGTCCCGGGCCGCCGCCGTGGCCAGCACGAACACGTCCGACACGTTCATGGTCGCGCAGAGCACCTTGAAGCGGGCGAGCGCCCTCAGGGCCCGGTCGGCGGCCTCGTCGTCCAGGCGGCCCGTGGTGGCCACATGGCGGCCCAGGCCGCAGAGAACCTTTTCGTTGTAGATGGGCGTGACCGCCCGGGCCATGCCCTCATAGGCCACGAGGCGCACCGAGTTCGACCCGATGTCGATGATGGCGA
The DNA here is from genome assembly GCA_035296545.1 of Microvirga sp. Lineage (GTDB taxonomy): Bacteria > Pseudomonadota > Alphaproteobacteria > Rhizobiales > Beijerinckiaceae > Microvirga. The sequence goes on along the minus strand of DATHAU010000523.1, from coordinate 5,074 downwards.
CGGGACGGCCGATCTTGAGCCGCCCCTGGGCCTCCCGGTTGATCAGGGTCTGCATGCTAGCGGTGTCCCCGCTTGGCGAGGGCCTTCGGACTGGATGTCTTGAGGGATTTTCCACGGCCGGACAGACTCGGGTTGGTCATGAAATACTTGTGGGCGTTGAATGGTTCCTCCCCCTTGGCGGGCGTCACCCGGCGGCTCGTGCCGTCGGGCAGGACCGTCCAGCTCTGCTCGTTGTCGAGGAGGTTGGCCAGCATGATCTGGTCCAGCACCTGCTGGTGGACCGTGGGGTTGAGGATGGGAAGCAGCGCCTCCACCCGCCGCTCCAGGTTGCGGGTCATCAGGTCGGCGGACGAGATGTACACATGGGCGTCCGGGTTCGGCAGCGCCTTGCCCTTGCCGAAGGCGTAGATCCGCGTGTGCTCCAGGAAGCGCCCGACGATGGACTTGACCCGGATGTTCTCCGACAGGCCCTTGATGCCGGGCCTCAGGCAGCAGATGCCGCGCACGATGAGGTCCACCTGCACGCCCGCGGCGCTCGCGTCGTAGAGGGCGTCGATGATGCCGGGGTCCACCAGGGAATTGCACTTGCACCAGATGGCGCCGGGCCGCCCGGCCCTGGCGTGGGCGATCTCCTCCTGGATGTGCTCCAGGAGGCGCTTCTTGAGGTTCAGCGGCGAGACCGCCATCCGCTCCAGCTCCGCCGGCTCCGCGTAGCCGGTCACGAAGTTGAACATGCGGGAGACGTCGCGCCCGTTGGCCGGGTCGGCGGTGAAGAAGGACAGGTCCGTATAGATGCGCGCCGTGATCGGGTGGTAGTTGCCCGTGCCCACATGGCAATAGGTGATGAGCTGGCTGCCCTCGCGCCGCACCACCATGGACAGCTTGGCGTGGGTCTTCAGCTCGATGAAGCCGAACACCACCTGGGCGCCCGCCCGCTCCAGGTCCCTGGCCCAGCGGATGTTGGCCTCCTCGTCGAACCGGGCCTTGAGCTCCACCAGGGCGGTGACGGATTTGCCCGCCTCCGCGGCCTCCGCCAGCGCCGCCACGATGGGGGAGTTGGAGGAGGTGCGGTAGAGGGTCTGCTTGATCGCCACCACGTTGGGGTCCCGCGCCGCCTGGAGCAGGAACTGCACCACCGCGTCGAAGGATTCGTAGGGGTGGTGGACGATGATGTCCTTCTGGCGGATGGCCGCGAAGCAGTCGCCGCTGTGCTCGCGGATGCGCTCCGGGAAACGCGGGTTGTAGGGCTTGAACTTGAGGTCCGGCCGGTCGAGGGCGACGAGCTGGGAGAGGTCGCTCAGGCCCATCATGCCTTCCACCACGAAGACCTCCTCGGCCGACACCTCCAGCTCCTCGGCCACGAAGACCCGCAGGTCCTCCGGCATGGCCGCCTCGACCTCCAGGCGGATCACGCTGCCGCGGCGGCGCTGCTTGAGGGCCGTCTCGAACAGGCGCACCAGATCCTCCGCCTCTTCCTCCACTTCGATGTCGGAGTCGCGGATCACCCGGAAGGCGCCCTGCCCGTTCACGCTGTAGCCGGGGAACAGGCGGCCCGTGTAGAGCACGATCACCTGCTCCAGGGCGATGAACCGGGTCGCGCCGGTCTCGGCGAAATCCGGCAGGCGGATGAAGCGCTCGGCCTTCACGGGCAGGCGGATCAGGGCGTTGAGCACCTTGCCGTCGCTCTTGCGCGCGAGCTTGAGCCCGATGGAGGTGCCGAGGTTGGGAATGAACGGGAAGGGATGCGCCGGGTCGATGGCGAGGGGCGTGAGCACCGGGAACACGTGGTTGAGGAAGTAGTCCTCGAGCCAGGAGGCCTCGGACTTCGTCAGGCCGCTTCCCTCGACCAGCACGATGCCCTCCTCCAGCACGGCGTCGCGCAGCTCCCCCCAGCGCTTCTGCTGGTCGGACGCGAGATGGGCCACCGCCACCGAGATCCGCGTCAGCTGCTCCTGGGGGGTGAGGCCGTCCTGGGACGAGGCGGCAACCCCCGAGCGCACCTGGCCCCTGAGGCCCGCCACGCGCACCATGAAGAACTCGTCCAGGTTGTCGGCCGAGATCGACAGGAAGCGCAACTGCTCCAGGAGCGGGTGGTTGCGGTTGGAGGCCTCTTCCAGCACCCGCCTGTTGAACTGGAGCCAGGACAGCTCCCGGTTGATGTAGCGCTGGGGGAACTGCCGCAGGGCGGCCCCGTCGAGGTCGATGTCCGGCCGAGCCTTCGGCAGGGGCGTCTCGCTGACGGCCTCCCGGGCGGCCAGGTCTTCGGCCAAGTGTCCGGCCAAGTCTCCGGCCAAATCTATCGAGCCGCGCACATCCGTCTCCGCCGCCGGTTTCCGAGGCGCTCGTTTTGCTCTCGGCTTCGTGACGGTTTCACGACGGTTCGACGACAAGGCGCTGGGATCAAGCTTCACTCGATTTCATCCGTTTCCTGAGCGGCTCCGAGGAGTTCGGCCGCAATCGTCCGCGACACCCGCCGCCCGCGGCTGAGGGCCTCCCGGTCGAGGAGGGTCACGACCTCGGCGGCCTTGGCCAGGGACCGTTCGATCCGCAGGGCGATATAATCGACAACACTGGTGTCGACCACGAGTTGCCTGTCCACGAACAGCTTGACCAGGACCGCCTTGAGCAGGGCGTCGTCCGGGGGATCCAGGACAACGCTCGGGGCGAGGCGCAGGCGGGAGAGCAGGTCCGGCGTGGCCAGGCCCCAGCGGTCGGGGGGCGTCCGGCAGGTGATGAGCACATGGGTCCTGCGCTCCCGCGCCAGGTTCAGGAGGTGGAACAGGGCCGGCTCGTCCCGCTCGCCCCGGTCCATGTCCTCCAGCGCCAGCGCCCCGTTCGACACCAGATGGGGCACCTTGTCCCCCGTGACCTCGCGGGCGTCCACGGTCCAGGCATGGGCGTTCGTGGCCCAGATGGAGGCCAGATGGCTCTTGCCGCTGCCCCGCGGCCCCACCAGCAGGAGGATCGTGTCCGGCCAGTCGGGCCAGGCCTCGATCCGGCCATAGGCCCCCTCGTTGGACGGGCTGACCAGGAAATCCTCGGCCCCGTAGCGGGGATCGAGGGGCAGGTCGAAGGCGAGCTGCTTGGGGGCCTCACGCATCGGCGTCGGCCTTCGCGGGGGCTTCGATGTCCACCCGCGGCTTCAGGATCACCGGGTCGGCGCCCCGGTAGAGGGGGCTCGACAGGTACTGGCGCAGGGCGAAGCGGGCGATCACCCCCATGGCGGCGGCGAGGGGCACCGCCAGAAGCAGGCCGACGAAGCCGAAGAGCGCGCCGAAGGCCAGCAGGGCGAACATGAGCCAGACCGGATGGAGGCCGATGGAATCCCCCACCAGCTTGGGCGACAGGATGTTGCCCTCCACGAACTGCCCGAACGCGAACACCCCGAAGGTCGCGATCACCATCGGCCAATCGGGCCAGAACTGCACGATGGCGACGCCCACCGACAGAAGCAGCCCCGTGAGCGAGCCCACATAGGGGATGAAGCTGAGAATGCCGGCGGAAAGCCCGATCAGTACCGCGAAGTTGAGACCGATCACGGAGAGCCCGATGGCATAGAACGTGCCGAGGATGAGGCACACCGCCGTCTGGCCGCGAATGAATCCGGAGATCGCTTGGTTCATCTCCCTGAACAATTCACGGATCGTCTCCTGGTGGGGACGGGGAAGCCAGGAATCGACGGCCTCGACCATGCGGTCCCAATCGATGAGCAGGTAGAACGCCACCACCGGCGTGACGACGAGGAGCGCCACCACGCTCACGATCGCCTGCCCTCCCGACCAGAGGGATCGCATGAAGGCGGCAAGCCAGCCCGCGCCTTGCGTGACGAGGTCGCCGACCGACGCCTCCATCTCCCTCAGGCTCTGAGCGCCCCCGAAACGCTCTACGAGAGGCTGCCCGTATTCGAGCGCGAGGCGCTGGAGGCGGGCCGCGTAAGCCGGGAGGTTCGCGACGAAGCTCCCGATCTGGTTCACGATGATGGGCGCGAGCAGGAAGAGCACCAGCACGAAGCCGAGCACGAAGAGGCCCAGGATGAGCAGCGTCGCCCCGAGGCGCCCGAGCCCCAGCCGCTCCAGCTTGTCGGCGAGCGGATCCAGCAGATAGGCGAGCGCGAGCCCCGCCACGAAGGGCAGGAGCACGTCCCGCAGGAGCCACAGCCCGAGCGCGAACGCGACGAGCGCCGCGATCCAGAAGCCGACCTGTCGCTGGATGGTCATGCGTCGCGTCCCATCGTCAGGCGGTCATGTGGGTGAGCCATTTGCCGAGATAGGCGCCGCCCGAGAGGACCGTCAAGACGGCGACCGCGATCATGAGGGCGTCCTCGACGACGCCGAGGTCCATGCCGAACGCCTTGGTGGAGAGGATGAGGGCCGCGAAGCCGATCTGCGCCGCCGTGTTCATCTTGCCGATGAACATCGGGCGGATCTCCATGCGGCGGTCCATGAGCCAGGAGACCATGATGGCCATCACCATGATCAGGTCCCGCGACACCACAACCACCACCACCCAGTCGGGCAGGACGCCCACCAGGGCGAGGGTGATGTAGATCGAGACGAGGAGCGCCTTGTCGGCGAGGGGATCGATGATGGCTCCGAACTCGGAGCGCATGTCGAAGCGCCGGGCGATGTAGCCGTCGATCCCGTCCGACGCTCCCGCGATCACGAAGGCGGTGAACGCCACGCCCCAGCGCCCCTGGAGGATCATCAAGACGACGAGCGGCACCAGGACGAGGCGGAAGACGGTGATGAGGTTCGGAATGGTCATCTGGATCGCGCAATAGGCCGTGGATCGTGCCCGATAACGTCCGCGACGCCAAGCAGCACCGCGCCTTTGCCCACCGTTCTGCTTGCGCCCGCCCGCCCACCGGCTTAACTGCCGCCGTCTCATTGGGGAAGGGCGGCATGGGCGAGGTGCGCAACGGATTGACCTATTCGGAGGCTGGCGTCGACATCGACGCGGGCAACGCGATGGTCGAGGCGATCAAGCCGCTCGTGCGCTCCACGCGTCGACCCGGCGCGGACGCCGAGATCGGCGGCTTCGGGGGCCTGTTCGATCTCAAGGCGGCGGGCTTTCG